>JACZQL010000159.1 GCA_022545745.1 Deltaproteobacteria bacterium
TTAGAAGCATCTGGTTCACATTTGTTGCAGTAACACGGTAATTTTCATGCAAAACAAGAAGATATTAGTCACTGGCGGTGCCGGTTACATCGGCAGCCACGTCGTCCGCCAGCTCGGTCAGGCCGGCGAGTCAGTAGTCACGCTGGACAACCTCAGCACCGCTCTCGGGGAAGTCGGACAGAACATGGAGGACTTGGTTTCCCTATGGGTCTTGCTCACCCATTACGACGACTGCGACGCGGTGCTCCGGGTTTTGAACGAGCATTTCCCCGACCCGAAATTCGCTTACCCTGCGGTTACTGTGTTGGGGGGCACGAAACTCGAGGCCGGATGCAAGCTTCGCGTTGACGCAATTGCGTCGGTCTCTTCGAATCGCGGGCAGCTCAGTGTGGCGGAAATGCCGCTTGCTCCTGGGGTTCGCAGCCACGGGGTGCGCTCAGGTGATCTTTACTTTCTCTCGGGTGTTGATGGTAGCGAGCAGGATGCCGTCAGCGCCGATCCCTATGAGGCCATGTCCCGGCAGGTGACCACCATCCTGGACCGCGCCGTTGTGATTCTAGGCAGTGAAGGCCTCTCGCTTAGCGATATTTTTCGTAACTACAACTTCCTTTGCCGCATGGGAGATCCGAAGAGTAAAGACGGCCATCGCGACACCCGACGCAAGCGACTTGGCAGTGTCTTCAAGCCCGAAGAGTTTCCCGCCCAGACGCGCATCGGCGTCAGCTCCCTGGGAAGGAACATTCTGCAGCGTTCCATCTTTATTGCCACGAGCCACAGAGGGAAGAAATACGTCTCCAGCGATAAAGTTCGTTTGACTCCAGGCATCTTTTCTCAATCGGTGCGTGTGGGCGACTGGCTGTTCATCGCAGGACAGGACTCCATAGGCCTTGACCAGCAAACCATCGGCGCGAATGACCTGGCGGTGCAAACCAACGAATGCCTGACGCACATCAAGGACATCGTGGAGGCCGCGGGCGGGGGCTTGGCGGATGTGGTCAAAACCACAGTCTACTTACTGAAGGGCCAGGACCGTTCCCTATGCGTGTCCACCTACCGTAAGTTTTTCAGCACCCAGTTTACCAACCAGTGCATGCCCACCGGTCTGACCATTGGCGTCGAGGACCTCCACCCTGGTTGCTTGGTGGAGGTCGACGCAGTGGCTTACCTGGGGGCGAAGTAATGGGGTGCAGTGGAACAACCCGCGGGAAACTGACCTAAGGCGCAAAGCACAAAGCGAAACCAGCTGGCAGCGGGCACGAGGCAGCAAGAAAGCAAATACAAGAAAGCAGTTGGCAAAAATCAGACAACAGCAAGCAGAAGTCAGCAAAGCGCCAAGCGCAAAGTGTCAAAAGGTATTAACCGCAGATTTACGCCGAGGGACACAGATTGATGCAGAAGGCAATGCGCTAAGCGCACGGCGCTAGAACATATTAACCGCAGATTTACGCAGATTATCGCAGATACTAGTTTTCATGCCCGTCGGGCATGTTTCGGCCATTCTGGCCGAAAAACTGTCAGTTTCCATCGGCGTCCATCCGCAGCTGGTAACTCTTAACGCTTTGCTCTATGCGCTCTGCTCTTTGCAAATTTTCATCTGCGTTAATCGGCGTGAATCTGCGGTTAGTGCTTAGTTAAAGAAATGTTTTTCGGCGAAAATCTGCGGTTAAAACTCTTTCCGGTCTTGGAGTCTTGGCGCGAAACACATTATTGAAGTCGTTCTTTTCTAAATTTGATAGGGAAGAATCTAACATAAGGTTTGACTTCATTTTTTGCATGGCTTAACATGCGCTCGCACTAAGATGGAATGCCAACACCATCGCATCCCATTCCTTTGATGCTTTGGCGAGATGAGAGGGAGGAACCGTGACTGACAGCAGACGCAGATACAATGCAGGGGTACAGCGTTCCAAGGGGCTCCTGGAGCTGGCCGCGGAGCTTTATGACAGTTCGCTCTCCTTCGAGACTACCCGGGGGGCTCAAGGCGCGCTCCAAATCGATTCCCGCTTGGGGTCTACTATTCACCTCTCGTTGACCGGGTCACGCTCGCGCCGGAGTAACGGTGTCGATCTCTCCATTGCCGTTGGCGGTTTTCAGGAGCTCAAAGCGGTTGCGCAGAAAAAGCTTTCCCTTCTGTGGATCAATCCCTCCATAGCCGTGATGATGGCATTTAAGGGGAAAGGACCTTTCGCTAAACCGCTTCCTCTGAGGACCATAGCCGTATTCCCTTCTCACGATGTGGTGGGCTTCGCCGTGCACCAATCAACGGGCATTACGTCACTGGCCCAGATCAAGCAAGAACGGATTCCTTTGCGTCTTTCCACTGGGCGCACCATCAAACCCCCTTTTTTGCAAGACACCACCATGTTTTCGGTAGGCGAGGTCATAAAGGCGGCAAAATTTAGTCTCGCGGACATTCGCAAGTGGGGAGGAAAGATTCAGACCGCGCGGAGACCCAGCCATCCGGACCGCCGTGCGGCTATCGAGGATGGTCAAATCAACGCGGTCTTCGATGAAGGGATCCTAAGCTGGGGGCAGGCCGCTGTAGACCACGGGTTTCATTTCCTGCCCGTGGAAGGTGCAATTCGGGCCCGAATGGTGGCCATGGGATATCGACCGGTGGTGATGTCCAAAGATCGTTTGCCCGGCATACCCGAAGAGGTGGAGACTTTGGATTTTAGCGGGTGGCCCATGGTGGTCCATGCTGACATGGCAGACGATGTCGCCTATGCCTTGTGTGAGGCCATTGAAGCACGCAAGGATGCTATACCCACGGATAATTATAAACCGCTGGAACTATCCCAGCTTTGCTCTGATAATGAAGAAACGGCTTGTGATGTCCCCCTCCACGCGGGGGCGCAGCGGTTCTACCGCGAAAGGGGATATTTGAAATAAATAGGAGGCTCTATGGCAAAGGCTTATGTCGACGCTGATGGGCATGTGATGGAGAACGATGAAGACTTGATCCAGTTTGTAGCGGCACCGTTCAATAACCGGGGTCCACGCAACATGGTACCGAGTCTCGACCACTTTCACACGCCGTCCGATGGAACTCCGCGGACCCCTGGGACCTTTGACCGGAGTATCGGGCCGGAACAATGGCTCGATTTCCTCGAACGAACGAAGACCGAGTTTGCAGTGCTCTATCCTACCACTGGATTGGCATACGGTAACGTGGCCTACCCTGAGTGGGCGCTGGCCTACGCGCGAGGCTACAACGATTACATTCACAAGCGGTACCTTCAGCGCAGCCCCCGCTTTCAGGCCGTGGCGTTGATCCCGATGCAAAGCGTCGCTGAGGCAGTGACTGAGCTACGACGTGCGGTTAAGGATCTCGGCTTTTTGGGTGCGATGATCCCTTCCAATGGGCTGACCCGCCATGTGAGCCATCCCGAGTTCTGGCCCATTTACGAAGAGGCAGAGAAGCTTAACTGTGTCATGGCCGTGCATGGCGGCAGCTACATCAATCTAGGGTTCAATAGCTTTATGAAGTTTCCGGCGACGCGGGCGCTGGGTATGCCGTTTCCGCTGGCCATTGCCCTGACTGGAATGATGGTCGATGGGGTGTTCGACCATTTCCCGAACTTACGGGTCGGGTTCATGGAGGGCGGTACCGCCTGGATTCCGCTTGTGCTCGATCGGCTGGAGCGCGAATTGGAATACGGCGGGCTAAAGATGAAGCGGCATCCCGCGGAATATTTCAAGGACGACCGCATCTTCGTGGGGTGCGAGGGCAACGAGAAGGCACTCTCCTATGCCATCGATCGCGTGGGTCCCCAACCGTTCATGTTTGCCTCGGATTTCCCGCACGAAATCTCCATAAACAACTGCATGGAGGAAATCGACGAGATACTGGAGCGGGAAGATCTGCCGAATGAACACAAAGCAGCTATTCTGGGCGATAACGCACGCCGGTTTTACCGGCACTAAATGTGAAATAACCGTAGGAATGAAAAGGAGCGCCCCATGGCGATCATCGATGCTGACGCACATGTAGTCGAGTGGGAACGAACCTGGGAGTACATGGGTGAAGGTGAGAGGGCTTTTGCTCCCCGGGTGATGGTATTCAAGGATCAGCCTCAGGAGGCGTCCGGCAGACGGCGTGGCAGCGAGTTCTGGAAGATTGGGGGGCGGGTCTTTGCGAAGGACCAGAACATCGGTTTTGACACGCCTAGGGAGACGCGGGAGATGGAGGACGTGAAAGCCCGACTCGCCCATATGGATAAGCTGGGAGTGGATGTTCAGGTCCTCTACCCGAGCCTCTTTCTAAGGGTACTCACACCCTTACCACATGTGGACACGGCTCTATGCAAGAGTTACAACCGGTGGCTCGCGGATATTTGGAAGGCAGGGAAGGGCCGTCTGCGCTGGGTGGTCATCCCACCGCTTCACTATATTGAGAAAGCCATTGAAGAGTTAAACTTCGGTAAGGAGAACGGAGCGTGCGGGGTCTTTATACGAGGGGTCGAAGGGGACAAGCTTCCCACAGAACCGCATTTCTTCCCTCTTTACGAAGAGGCTAGCCGGTTGGGGATGCCTATCTGTGTCCATGCCTCGCAGGGAAACCTGGACATGTTTGACATCTTCGGCCAAGGGGCCAGCTTGGCCCAATTCAAGTTCGGCCCGATCAACTTGTTTGGCAGCCTCATTACCACAGGATTGCCGCAAAAGTTTCCAGATCTACGATGGGCCTTCGTTGAGGTCAGCGCCGAGTGGATTCCCTACGTGATGAACCACCTGGAAATCGGCTATCGTAAGAGAGGTGACGCCTGGCCAGGTCGGGAATTTCTCAAGGATAACCATATCTATGTGCGTTGCCAGACCAGCGATGACCTGCCTTATATTTTAGAACATGTGGGAGATGACCATATTGTGCTGGGAACTGATTACGGGCACAACGACACCGCATCTGAGATCAACGCCCTGCGGAAGCTGAATGCCAGGAAGATCGGCGTCGTTCAGCTCGCGGACCCGCCTCGCGCGCCGGCCCCCGAGGATGACTACCTCACCCTTTCCGGGTTCGAGGTCGTGGCCTCCAAAGGGGTCGGGTCCAAAGCGTCGGAGCTGGGCATCATCCTCGACGCGGCGCTCGCCCTCGCCGCCGAAGAGGCCCGCGCCCATCTTGCGGGTGAAGGCGACTTCGATTTCGATCCCCTGGGCGGCGCAGA
>JACZQL010000160.1 GCA_022545745.1 Deltaproteobacteria bacterium
CGCTCATGTAGATATTTCACCTTTTCTGTGACGGTCTTCGGACTCCCACAAATGACCACCCCTTCCGCCTTCAGCTGCTCCCAAGACCGCAGGTAACGGATATTGCCCTTCGGATCATAGAACCTCGCCAAGGCCGCAGGTGGAGCAAATCCTGAGGGGGCAAAAAATCCAACGGGTCGCTTGCGGTTAAGGTACCAGAGGAGTTTCTTCCCTACCTCCTCAGCTTGTTGATCGGTCTCACCGGTATAACAGAGTCCCAGATAAGCGAACTTTTCCGATCCTGGTTCACGATACCCCATCTCTCGACAGCGATCGCGGTATCTTTTAAAAAGGGCATCCGTCTGGTCGTAGGAGGTGAGAAACGCGCAAAAGGTATATTGGTGGTCGGCCACCCAGGGGGCACCGTCCGGGCTGGTTCCCGTAATCCAGATGGGCGGGTGTGGTTGTTGATAAGGCCGTGGCCAGGGATTCACGTAGCGAAAGTGAAAGTGTTTCCCTTCCCAGTTGAAGACCTCCTGAGCGGTCCACGCCTTTAGAATCAGGTCATGGGCCTCCTGCATCCGTTCACGGGTGTGGGAGGGATTGGTATTTGCAGGGTGAATTTCGGTCCCCACCCCCCGGACGAAGCCAATGATCATTCGGCCACCGGATAACACATCAAGCATCGCTGCTTCTTCCGCCACTTGGATAGGATTGCGGTGTGCCAAGGGATAGCCGACAATGGCAATCTTCGCCCGTTTGGTCCGTCGAATCAGGGCTGCAGCGGTGATGGAACAGTTCACGTTTAAACAGGTGGCCGTCGCGTGATGCTCATTGAGCATGATATTCAGGCCCAACTCATCTGCGTATTCATACTCATCCAGGTACCTCTGGTAGAGCTCGTACCCTTTGCGGGGATCGTAGTACTTGTTGGGGAGGGTCACACGCATCGCCCCATAACGATCCTCGATATCCTCAGGGAGGAAAGGATAAGGCATCTCGGTAAAATGATAAGCCAACATACCGTTTCACTCCTCTCTTAAAGCAGAAATTCCGTCACGGCGCGGACAAATTCTCCAGGCTGCTCGATGTGTGGATAGTGACCGGCACGAGGAATGAGGCTAAACCTTGAGCCTGAAATAGCCTCATGATAGGCACGCCCATACTCCGGTGTGACAACGCGATCGCTCTCTCCCCAAACCACGAGGGTGGGAACCTTGATTCGCGCCAGTCGCCGTCTAAGCTTTGGGTTATGCATGAATGGCCTCCAACCCAACATGAGAACCGTCTGCCGATCCCTCAGCACCTTCAAGAGTTCTTCGTGGCTCAAGTCCGGTGCCCCCGGGGCCTTCATCTTCTTGGCTCCTGCGGGATCATGCCAGGTCAAACGAATCCATTCATCGTATGAAAGGACGAAAATATCTGCGATATCCCGCACCCATGGATCAGAGATCTTAATACCCACGCAATCAGCGAGAATAAGTTTCTGTAAGTGACTCTGAGACCGTACCGCCATCTCCGCAGCGACCCAACCACCGAATCCACTCCCCAACAGGTTGACCTCACCCAAATTCAGTTGCTCCACTAGGTCGAGGAAGATATAGGCCAGGTCATCGACGCTCTCGACCCATTCGGGAAGCTCCGAACCGCCAACACCGGGCAACGAAGGGATTAATACGCGAAACTGTTCAGCCAGACTTTCATGGAACGGCAACACCTGACGGCCAACTTCCTCTCCGTGGAGGACCACCAGTGGAGGACCCTCTCCCTTCTCCCGCAGTGCCACGGTTACGCCACCAACGCTAACCTGTTCTTGCCGCCAATCTGTTGCCATAGGTCCTCTAACGAATCAATGATTCTTAAAAAAGTCGATGGCTAGGGAATTGAACGCTTCAGCATGCTCGATATGAGAGCAATGTCGGGATCGCTCAAATACCCTGGCCTGTGATCCCGGGATCTCTTCTTGCAATTCATTTACATAACTTGGCAAACGCAAAAGATCCTCCGCTCCGCCCATGATGAACACCGGACAGCGAATTTTGCCGTAGTCTGGTCGCGCTGGACGAAAGCCTCGGACCTCCCCTTTTGGGGCCAGCCGCGCCACAGCACAGGCCTCCCAAACTCCCGGCTCCCGACTGGCTTGCCATCGTTCTTCCACAAGGTCATCGGCCCACCAGCGCTCATCATAAAAGAGAACCCGTAATATCTCCTGCATTTCCTCCCGTTTCCCGTCATAACCTGTAAGCACCTTACGGGCATCGTTGTCTGGCGCTCTTCCACCCCCGCTCACCACAATCACCGAACGAACATGGAATCCCCATTCTTGCTTTGCGGCCATTTGGAGCACGAAACCTCCACCAAAAGAGTTCCCCACGAGGTGTACCGGTCCGAGGCCGAGGGTTTCCAAAAACCGGCGCAAGTGGCCAGCCCGAAAACCGGCAGTGTCCGTGAAACTATGAACCAGGTCAGTTCGTCCAAAACCAACCATATCCGGCGCCACCACACGAAAGTGCTTGCCCAATTCAGCGATGCTGTAGCGCCAACTGAATTCCGCCCGAGCGCCAAACTCCCCACTATGAACTAGCAGAACCGAGGCAAGATCATTGGCTGCACTTGCTGGCTTGGCCTCCAGATAGTGGGTGGTGATATCTCCCACCTGGATGTAACTGCTGTTAACGCCTTCGGGTAAATTTTCTGCTAGCCGACGCTCCATATTCACGGGCATTTCCAGGTTGGAAAGTAGCTTGAATGAATCCATGTGTCAACTCGTTCACCCACGGGAAGATTGCAAGGCGCATAGAGCATAGCGCAAAGCGGAAACAGATGGCAAAATGCAACGAGCACCAATTAGGACGCTACGCGCTTAGCGCATTCCACTCTGCTCCCCGCGATCCTCGATCTTCGATCGTCTATCTGCGATTTTTAATCTTCCCTACTCAATACTCAGCACTTGTTACTCATTGCTCATTGCTCAATTCCGTGCAGGCCCCCTTCGCCCTCAGACGCGGAGCCGAGTGAACGACGACACGGTAGGCGAGCTGAAGACTCGTCTCCGAGGAGTCAATTCCTATCGGTGGCCTGCTTCTAAGGCTAGGGTTAAACCGACCAAGCCGAGCAGACAAAACTATTCACTTTCCAGCGGTTTCCATGCTAGTGTTTGATGCAAGAAGGAGGACACGGATCATGAATTGGGGAATGCAAAACAGACTTGCAAGAATCATCAAACCTGACGATGGCCGGGCTGTGATGCTGGCAGTTGACCACGGTTACTTCCTTGGACCTACGGGAGGATTGGAAGAGCCTCGCAAAACTATCCAACCTCTTCTCCCCTACGCGGATTCCATTATGCTCACGCGCGGCGTGCTACGGACTTCGGTGGATGCCAGGTCAACGGCGCCTGTGGTCCTGAGAGTCTCTGGCGGGAACAGTATCTTAAAGGAACTCTCCAATGAGGACATCACGGTTTCCATCGATGATGCCATTCGCCTCAACGTCTCCGCCATGGCCCTGTCGATCTTTGTAGGTTCGGAATTCGAGAAACAAACCCTCATCAGTCTGACGAGGTTAGTGGACGAGGGAGAGAAGTACGGGATTCCTATCCTGGCGGTGACTGCGGTCGGTAAAGATATGGTTCGGGATGCCCGCTATTTGAGCTTGGCCTGCAGAATAGCGGCAGAGTTAGGAGCTCATATCGTCAAGACTTATTATTGTGACGAGTTTGAGAAGATCGTGGGAAGTTGTCCCATCCCTGTGATCATCGCCGGAGGGACAAAAATCCCGGAAAGAGAAGCCCTGGAGCTCGCCTTCAATGCCGTTCAGGGAGGTGCCGTGGGTGTAGACATGGGTCGAAACATCTTTCAATCAGACAATCCCGTGGGAATGATTCAGGCGGTACGGGCCATCGTGCATGAAAATGCCTCGGTACAGCAGGCTTACAAAATTTACGAGGGCTCAAAGGGGCCCAAGGCCCGTAGGGCTGCGGGTTAATTTAATTAGGTTGCGGCCAAGAAAGCTGTAGGCCAATCCATGCGTGTTGCAATGTATTACAACAACCGGGATGTGCGGCTGGAGGAACTCCCTGTGCCCTCCATCGGTCCCGGTGAGTTGCTGATACGCATAAAGGCCAGCGGCATCTGCGGCACCGACGTCATGGAGTGGTACCGCATAAGAAAGGCACCGTTGGTCCTCGGGCATGAGATCGCAGGCGAGGTGGTCAGCACGGCCAAGGGAGTCAAGCAGTATCAACCTGGAGATCGGGTTTTTGTCTCCCACCACGTCCCCTGTAACAGCTGCCGTTATTGTCTAAGCGGCCACCATTCGGTATGCGATACCCTACGCACGACTCATTTCGACCCGGGCGGTTTTGCCGAATTCATCCGTGTTCCTAAGATTAATGTGGAAACGGGTACGTTCTTTCTGCCAGAAGAGCTGTCCTTCGAAGAGGGCTCGTTCATTGAGCCGCTGGCCTGCGTCGTCAGGGCACAGAGGTTCGCGAAGCTCCGCGCCAAGCAGAGTGTCCTGGTTATTGGGAGCGGTATTTCCGGTTTGCTTCACATTCAGTTGGCCAAGGCGCGTGGTGCCGGGCCTGTCATGGCAACGGATATCAACGAGTTTCGATTAAAGGCCGCCAAGGAGCTGGGCGCCGATACCACAATCGCTGCTAGCGATGATGTGATTGCAACACTGCGTGAAGCCAATGAGGGACGTCTCGCGGATCTGGTCATCGTGTGTACCGGGGCCCAGGCAGCGATCAGGCAAGCAATAGAGTCCGTAGAACGAGGGGGAACGCTCCTCTTTTTTGCCCCTGCGCCGGAAGGCGTCGAAGTACCCATCCCTATCTACGAATACTGGCGCAACGAAATTACCATCACCACCTCTTACGCGGGTAGCCCCCAGGATATCACCGAGTCCATAGAACTTCTTAGGAACCGCCAGGTTCGGGTTCGTGAGATGATTTCGCACCGCCTTAGTCTGGCGGAAGCTGGAGTTGGTTTTCAACTGGTGGCTCAGGCCGAAGACTCCATTAAAGTCATTATCGAACCCGACCGTCCCTGAATGGGAAAATTAAGCCACGGGGACCCTTCTCTCTAATTGCCACGATGAGCGAGCGTTTTGGAACTTGTGTGAGGCAGTCTGCTAAAGTAAATCGCACCACTGGATTCTTCT
>JACZQL010000161.1 GCA_022545745.1 Deltaproteobacteria bacterium
CGGGAGACGACGATTGGGCAAACGACCTAGTCTTTAGAAGAGTCCTGATTTTGTTTGTCGTCGTCTCCCGACAAACAAAAAATAAAATTCTCTACGCCCTCTGCGGTAATATTCTTAAAGGGATTTCCATCTGCGTCCATCTGCGTGAATCTGCGGTTAATCGCTCCTAACGCTTTGCGCCTAGCGCATTTTATCCAGCCATGCGTGGTTTAACCCTCTACCCCAGGGGCGGAAGTCACCTGAGGCGTTAGTGGTGAATCCCTTGACGCGAGTCCGCACGGTAAAGAACCGTGGCACGTACCCGACAGGAATGAAAGGTAAGTCCTCATTGACCTGGGTTAGAATTTTTTTGAACAGGGCCCTCCGCTTTGTAGGATTCAGCTCGGTCTCCGCCTTTTTGACCAGGGCCTCCACTTCTTTATTACAGTAAGCGGCCACATTGGAGATCCGACGTTTAGGGTTTACGCATGTCAAGTCTGGCCCGTAAACAAGGGTGGGATCCGGATCATAACCGCCACCGAAAAACATAAAGGAGTAGTCGCCTTTGCGCTGGCGATCCGTGTAGCTTCCATAGTCTAGTACGTCCAGCTTGACCTTCAATCCGATCTTTTTGAGCTGGGCTTGAAGCACCGTCGCCTCTGTCGCCTGGTCTTCCCCCTGCCTGAGCATGATCGTGAGGGTTTTCCCTTTTTTGTAACCCGACTGCTCGAGGAGGGCCTTCGCCTTTTCGAGATCGTAGGAAGGTGAGGGTACCCCATCAAAATACCAGGTATGACCCCTTGGGTATTTCTGATCGGTGGTCTCACCAAATCCAAAGTAGGCGGCGTGCAGAATCTCCTTTTTGTTCATGGCGTGGGCCACCGCCTGGCGTAGCTCCTTATTATTGAACGGGGGATCCGCCACGTTAAAATAGAGACGCCGAAAGCCCGCATAGGGCGCCTTCACAATGTCGACGTTTTTGATCTTCCCATCGGCAACCGCCCTTACCCACTCGTAGGGGGCACGCTCCACGATATCCACATCACCTGCGCGAAGTGCTGTGAAGCGCACCGTCGAATTGGCAATGGGACGGAGAATCACCCTGTCTACATTGGCCTTTTGCCCCCAGTATTCGTCAAACCTGTCAAAGACCATCCGCTGCTTCGACTTCCATTCGACAAACTTAAAAGGGCCTGTCCCGGGAGGAAACCTGTCGGGCCTAGTGCCACCCTCCTGGAGAGATTCCTTGGGTATGACGGAAAAGGCTCCGATTGTAGTGAGTTGCGTCAGGAACGCCGGACTGGCTTTCTTGATGGAGAGCTTCAGCGTGTATTTGTCGGGTGTTTCGACTGATTCTATTAAACGTAGGCGTGTCAGTCCGTAGGCCCCATTTTTAGGATTCATAGAGTAGTCGATGGCGTACTTCGCGTCCTGTGCCGTCATCTCCCGGCCATCGTGGAACTTAACCCCCTTGCGCAGGTGAAAAGTGTAAAGCCTACCATCCTTGGAGATGTCCCAGGACTCTGCCAGATAGGGTTGAATTTTTCCCTTCAAATCGATTCCAACAAGCGGCTCAAACATTAAATCGCGGATCGATCTGTCGGTAGACCTGGTGGTCACCAAAGGATTCATGGTGGTCAGATCCTTCCTGGTGGCCATGGTGAGGGTGCCACCTCGTTTGGGTTGATCAGCTGTGCTGGCAACTGGGAGTGCCAATCCTACCAATAGGGCGATCGCCAGCGTAATCTTAAATAGACGTTTCATAGTATTGTTCTCCCTTCTTTACCGTTCACTGTATTCGTTATACCAATCAAAATTTAACCGTGTCTTATGCCTTGGCCACTGACTCTTTTCAGCCTCACCGCAGGTGGAAGAATTCAATGGCGTTACCCGCTACCATCTGGTACTTCTCTTCCTCGGGAACACCCACCATCTGCGACTCCATCACTCTTAGAGAGTTTGGCCAGCGACTGACAATGTGCGGAAAGTCCGTCGACCACATGACCCGACCCACGCCGATTTCATGGCGCAGGCGAACGCCGATGGAATCCTCAATGAATCCCCAGTAAGCGTGTTCCCGTAGGTATTCGCTGGGCAGCCGGGACAGCGGCTTTAGCCCCTGGAGACGCTCTGCCCAGTGGCGGTTGGTTTGGTACTCCTGATCCATCTGTTCGTAATAGTAGGGTATCCATCCAAGATTGTTTTCGGCCCAATAGATCCTCAGCTTTGGGAAGCGGTCGAATACTCCCGAGAGAATAAGCTGGACGGCCTCTAGGGCCCCGCAGTGGTAAATCCCCTGGCGTGCAAGACGTTGGACAAAGTCCGTGGGGGGCCGTTCCTCTCCTTCCAATTCAATGGGGTACTTCAACTGGTATACATCACGTCCCTGAACATGGTGGTGGAAGGACGTGTGAATCGTTATCGGCATGTTCATGTCGACCGCGGCCGCCCAGAACTTATCGTCCTGCGGGATGGGGTAACGTTGCCCACTAGGAAAGGTCTCCAAGCAGACCGCCTTCAAGCCCATCCGGGCACAGCGCTCCATTTCGGCGATATCCTCCTCGGCACCGCAATCCGGCAGGACGCCAACACCGATGAGGCGATCCGGCGCAATGGCACAGTACTCCTCGGCCATATAGTCGTTAAACCCCTGGACGATCGCTAAGCGTGCGCCCTTGTCCTTTATGGAGGGCTGGCGAATTCCCAGCGCAAAGAGCACTTCCGCATCGATACCGTCTTTATCCTGTTCCCGAAGCCGTTGCTCCGGCGTTCCGCAACCAGGCATCCCGTCATAATCAATTCTGGTTGGATTGAACTCTTCGGGAGACCGACCCCCAACCCAGCTCGTCCCCCCATAGGTGATGGGCTGTCCTTCTGAAATAATGGCGTCTTTGCCATCGGATAGCCTGATACGGCGGGGGGCCCGGTCCCGGTACTCCTTCGGGACCCGGTGAGTCCATTGGTCGGGCGGACACTCAAAGTGGGAGTCAGCCGAAATGTAACAGTATTTTCTTGCCAAAGTAACTTCCTGTCCGAACGGTTAGCGAAGCCGGCTATTTGACACTCGAAGGCACCCATATCAATATAGGATATACGTGTCAACAGGCATAAGGAGCGAAAATCTTGACAACCGTGGAGGCCCGTACTACTAAATTAATTTAACGGAGGAGTTCCTAAGAATGGCGTTGCAGGAAGCGAACGAAGGAAAAAAGTTGAGCCGGGAAGAGTGCTGGAAATTGGTCAATGAGGCGGTGGATGCGGCTATCAAGTTCGCCCACGAACGTGTCTTCACCCATCCTTTCACCCAGGAACTCAAGGCCGGGACTCTTCCCATGAAGTGTATCAAAGGCTGGCTGCTCAATTCTTACGCGTGGGCGCTGGAAATCAACATGTCACTCCCCTACCAATATTATCTTTTCCATAGCATGCTGAGCCAGCGGCCCGATCTCTTCGAGCTCCTTGCGGACCGCTACGCAGACGAGTTTTCGAGCCCGGTGAAAGGAGGCCACCAGAGGATGATGGATGCTCTCGGCAAGGCCCTTGGCATAGAGTTAAAGGAGTTAAAGGAGTACCAGCAAATTCCTGCCATGAGGGGCATGCTGGATGCCAATGTCTGGAACCTCGAGGTCAACACGCAATTTGGAGTTGCGAACACTACTGAAGAGTGGTACGGGAAATTTTGCGGACTCTTTTTTGAGAGCCTCACAAAGAACTACGGCATCAGCAAAGAGGATGCACACTATTTCGCAGAGCACGCGGAGGCAGATGCCTATGGTGACCACGAGGCGGGAAAGACCATTGGGCACGAGGTGATGGGTCACGCGGAGGGAAACCGCTATATTACCGTTCGCCTCCTCGAAGACGGATTGGTACAACCCGAGGGGTTACGAGAGACGGTCATACGAATGAGCAGCGTGGAACCCTATCTGAACTTCCTCGACGCCATTTATTCCACCTACCACCCCGATAAAAAGGTGAGCGACCTGGAACAAACCCGACGTTAGACTTCCTTAACCTTTCCCACAGCCTGATCCAGGTTGACATCGCAGCCCATTTTTCAGATACTCTCCCCGCCCAAAGTTACGGATGTGCGATCCAACTGCCAAGTAGTCTAAACCTTTACTCGCTAAGAAAGGATGTCACTATGGAAGGTTCAGCGATTGTCTTAGATGCTTTCGGGAGGGTTCGGGATACATTGCAAAGCGCGTTAGCGGACTTGACGGCGGAAGAACTGATTCGGGAACCCCACCCGCCCATTGGGTGGTTAGCGTGGCGTTTGACCCGTGTCCAGGACAGCCAACTCTCGCGCCTCGCGGGAATAGAGGAGGCCTGGATTGCCGATAGCTGGCACGAACGGTTCAACATGCCACTGAACGCTACTGACTATGGGCCTGGCCTCACCCATACCCGAGAGCAGGTCGCAGCCTTCCGAGCCCCTGATGCACAAACGTTGCTGGATTATTACGACACAGTTTACGTACGCTCCAAGACCTATTTGGCTACGGTAACGCCTCAGGAGCTGGACCGTGAACTCAATGAACCCCGTTACCAGCCATTGCCCACTGTTGCAGTACGGCTGGTCAGCATCATCACCTCTGACACCCAGATCTGCGGACAGATCCTCTATTTCCGAAGTCTCCACCGTCACGGTGGCTGGTACCCAAGAGAAGGCTAGTGAAATCCGGCTTTACACGAAACAAGCCTATGACAGACCTGAAGCTTTAATTCCGCCCGAGCCTCTGAGAACCGGACAGGTTGGGTGGTTTTCTGTAGCCGCTCCTATTGATTTTGCCGCGAGCGCACTGGTTTTCCTGCCCGGACATCATCGCAAAAACTACGCACCGCTTCATAGAAGGGCACTGCAACCGGGCCGTAGATGGCACGTGGCCGGTCCAACTGATCAACATTGAACCCAATCACGCCATGGGTGACTCCAATGTTGCCGCTGCAGTCGTCTCCCGATCCGAAGCCGCTGATAGTGGGGACACTCACCTCCTCTGTGATACGTTTAGCTAGGTCCGGAGGTACCCTCGTCAGGAGCAGAGAATAGGATCCCGCTGCTACCAGCGCGCGGGCATCGTTCCAAACTTTCTCCTCTGCAATGCTCGCCCCCTCTGAACGATACCCCCCACTTCCCATTGTAGTCTGGGGTGTCAGTCCCATATG
>JACZQL010000162.1 GCA_022545745.1 Deltaproteobacteria bacterium
TGAGGTTGACGCTGCCCCGGAAGGCCTCGATGCCCTTTCGGGTCCCCAGGAAGCGGCTATAGTTGAAGCCCGTGAGGATGTGGAGGTTCACCGGCATATCCATATCCTGCGCTGCTTCCCAGAATGGCTCGTAATAATCAGTGGCGAAAGAGAGATTCTCGGGTGGGACCTGCCAGATGAGGCAACCCTTCATCCCTTCTTTCTTGCAACGTTCCAACTCTTTGATGGCGTTATCGAGGTTATACATGGAGATCATTGGAATGCCCACCAGACGGTCCGGGGCCACACGGCAATACTCGATGAGCCAGTCGTTGGCGATTCGGAAGCAGGCCTCCTGCGCCTCGGCATCTTCCATGGCATAAAGACGGAGGCCTAGGGTGGGATAGAGGACCTCGGCGGTGACGCCATCCACGGCCATTTCATCGAGGCGTGCCTTGGAATCATAGCCGCCCGGCTTCTGTCCATCGGCGTTCCGGGGAGGAAACTTCGGCGCCCGGTCCCTAAGGGACGCAGGTAAGCGCTTGTCCCACAGATCATTTGGCTCCGTGATATGAGAGTCTGCGGATACGAGGATTTCCTTGGCGATGACAGATTCAGCCTCACGCGCGAGTGCTGCTGTGCTCATTGTTTGCTCCCCCCCTTGGATTCGGTAATCCTTAGTTTATTCTTTCTCGTGCACATCCGGCCACTTATCGCACTCTTATGCCATTTTCACTGAGTTGTCCAGCCATAACCTATTGCTTCTGTTGTCAGTTCCAACTTTAAAAGTTCACGTTGACATCGCACGTCGTTTTTGGATAGTTTCCCATGTAATTCGACAACAGGAGCTCGTTATGGATCTTGTCAAAGAGGCAGCCTATTCGGAAAAAACTCCCTATGAACTCTGGCAAGAGGGAGAGGGGATTCCAGTAGTCAAGGGTCTGCATGTGCAGAATTTAAAGACGCTCCCGCTAAGTTTCTGGGAGCGAAAGGGGGCATCGGGTGCATTCATCAATCTTTTGGGCGCCGGACGAAGCTGTGATGCTTACGTCTGTGAAATTGCGCCCAAGGACCAGACGAAACCCCAACGCCACATGTATGAAGAACTGATCTACATCCTCAAGGGCCGAGGGGCGACGACTATTTGGAATGAGGGTGGGCCCAAGCAGACCTTCGAGTGGCAGGAAGGAAGTCTCTTTTCACCGCCGCTCAACAGTTTTCATCAACATTTCAACGTGCAGGGGGATGAGCCTGCACGCTACGTCGCATTGACGGACGCACCGCAAATTATCAGTCACTTCCGCAACATTGATTTCATCTTCAACAACCCGTTTTGCTTTACCGATCGATTCAAGGGTGAGGAGGGATACTTCGACGGGCAAGGTAAGGATATTCCGGGCCATCGGACATGGGAGTCCAACTTTATCCCGGACATCCCGGGTTTTCGCTTGAAGGACCACTCGGCTCGTGGACCAGGGGCTCGAGGAATATTACTTCACCTGTCTGCCAACACCATAAGCGCCCACATCGAAGAGTACCCGATGGGTACCTATCCGAGGGCACATCGGCACGGACCGGGGGCGCACATTCTCATATTATCGGGTGAAGGATACTCACTCATGTGGGAAGCGGGCAAACCTCGAACCCAAGTCGACTGGCAGCCCGGTTCCTTGGTCGTGCCGCCGGCCAACTGGTTTCACCAGCACTTTAATCCTGGACGGGAGCCGGCACGTTACATTGCGCTCAAGCCTTGGGGGTTTACCTACAGGGTGGAAGAGCTGCCCAAGACCCTCGAGCTTGAATCGGCAGGGGGGACCCAAGTGGACTATAAGGATCAAGACCCGGAGATCCATGAAACCTTCGTCAGGGAGTGTAAAAAGAGGGGAGTTGAAGTGAAGCTGAAATTCTGAAGGCTTCTGTTTTCGGTCAAGGAGTAAATGCATGAATGCCGGCATGAAGAGCGCTGAGGCAAAGGCGTATGTGGATGACATTTACCATCAAGTGGCTCGGAGATGGCAAGAGAGAGTCACTAGTTCGCCTTTTATGAAACAGCTAAGGGTAGGGACTCTACCTATAGCTGCCTTCCGGATGTTCTATAAGAACTGGGGTTCCTATACGATTGAAATCAACACCTTGGAGGCGGTGACCTACCATAAGCATATTTCATTTTTTAGGAAACATCGCGATCTAATGGCAGCCATGGCACAAAAGCTGGCCGACGAGTTGATCCATCCCGAACCGCCGGGTCATATTCACGTCGTTTTGCAGACGGGAAAGGCTTTGGACATCTCAGAGGATGAAATTTTTCTCTCGCCCATGCTTGCCGAGTTTCGCGCCAAGATCGATTATTTTCGATCCATCGTATGGGAGGGGACCATGGCGGAGTTTTATGCCGCAGGGGCGACGGAAGAGCAATTTGGTTATTGGGCTGGAGAACTGTTCAAGTACCTCACTACCCATTATGGTCTCAGCCGCGAGGATGCCGTCTATTTCTCGCTCCACGAAGAGGCGGACCTGAAGGAGCACGATGGTGGCATGGGGCACGGAACCTTCAGACGCCAGGTCTTGCAACGTCTCCTGGAAGACGGGATGGCAGATGTGAGGCCGGGATACAGTCTGGAGTACTGCGCGGTGACTGCCATAGATCTGCACGGGCAGATCCTTCAGGCGGCATTAGATGCGTCCACTCATGAGTGAAAAAACGGAAGATTCTGCATTTGCTTTTTGATGCGCAAGAGGTTGTCTGCAAAGAAAGACCCTGCTAAATGAATTTCTCATAATCAAGCTCATTATTATAAGCAGGAGGTGAACGATGGCAAATGAAGTTTCAACCCCCACCGAAAAACGGTGCGTTACTTCCTACGCCGCGCGCACGCAGTACAAACCAGGCGCGGTCCATCCGCCGCATATTAAGGTGAAGGACGCCATCGACATCCACTGCCATGCCCACGACGGCCAACAAGACCCGTTCGACCTTGCTCGACATGCCTCTCGGGCGGAAATGAAAGGAATTCTATTTAAATCGATTTTCGGCGACGATCAGGCGAAGGCGACCCGTGAGGTGCAAGAGGACGTCAATCGCTGGGCCGAGCAGGAGGGGATCAATCCCATCACCTGCTGGGCGGGCTTTGTTTGCGGTAGGCAGAGTGCCCCCATCTCGGCAGAGCAGGCGCGCGCCGCGATTGAGTCAGGCGTTGTCGCTGTTTGGCTCCCCGTGTTCAATCATGTGAATACCCTGAATACCGTGGGAACCTATCGCCGCGTCATCGATCCGAAAGAAAATTCCTCAGCGTGGGCCGGTCCCATGCCATGGGAGGAGGCGTTAAAATTCGGGCATTACAACCTAGGTGAGAACGGCGAACTAAAGCGAGAGGTAAAAGAAATCGTTCGAATGTGCGCAGATATGGGTGCAGCGCTATTTTTTGGCCACCCAACGCATAAGGAGATTTATAAGCTGGCTGAGGAAGTGGACAGGGTAGGCCTCAAAAGGGCAGTGATCGATCATCCCTTCAGTCCAATCTTAAACCTCTCGGTGGATCAAATGAAGGAGCTATCAAAGGTCGGACTCTTCTTCAATTTCACCTTTGATGAGCTCTCACCGCTCCTTGGCGTCGATCCACAGATCATGTACAACACCATTCGTGCGGTGGGCCCCGAGCACTTTACCCTTTCGAGTGACGCGGGCGAGCCGTTATTTCCTGATTCGGTTGAGGCCATGCGACTCGTTCGGGCTTACATGGAGGCGTTCGGTTTAACGGACGATGAGCTCTATACCGTTTGCACGCGCAACCCGGCCAAAGTCGTGGGCCTCGAGCTGAAGTAGAGTCGTTAAGGGCGTTGTGATTTGCAGAGAAAATACTACCTAATTTTATCAAGGAGAAATCGTTATGTGGTATATCGTTCTGTCCCGGTCACTGCCGGAAAAAGAGGAAAGCAAGCAACAGAATTACGAAGAGCATCGCCAGTGGTTGGACGATCAGCACCGCGCAGGAAGACTCCTGTTTTCCGGTCCAACTGCGGATCGCGCTTACGGGATCTATATTATGCTCGCATCAAGTAAGAGCGAGGCAGAAGCTCTCGCGGCCCAGGACCCCCATCATGTGAGAGGTATTCGAACAATGGAAGTTTTGGAATGGAACCCGCATCGAGCCTTTCGTCTCGACGGCGCCACTATTGCCGACATCGAGCGGATGTCATCCGGAAACAGCAATTTCAGTTGAACTCTAAATCTGTACGTAGGAGGTGAGTCATATGATGGTTAACCCGTACGATGATTCCCGTTTGTTACTTGCTCTACAGGTAGATCATTCCAGAGTAGCGGGATTCCTGGCTGCGCACTGGGGAAACGCCATGTTCTCTGAGCCCAAGCCCTTTTCATCAGTGGTCTTGGCTGCACAAGAGCATGACAATGGCTGGGCAGAGTGGGAGATCAAACCATCAACCCTTAACGACAAGGGGTATCCTCTCGATTACCACGATGGCAGTATCAAGTATCTTGGAAAGTTCAGGCTCGATTTCTACAAGGATGGGGTGAATCAAATAGTGCAGAGGGATCCCTATGCTGGTTTACTAGTATTAATGCATGGAGTTGGGCTGATGAATGGTGGCTATGGCAGGTTCACCTATCCACCTGATCGTACGGCTAATCCCCTTGTAAAGGAATACGTTGATCATCAAGAAAAACTGCGGGAGAGATTGCTTGACGACCTCCGTGGCTCTGAAGAGTTCCGGGAATTCGTAACGGAAGAAAAGCTCTGGGCAAACTACGAATTAATGACGATCTTTGACCAAATGGCGCAGTTCATCTGCAATCGCTACCCCCTAAACAACAACAAAGCGCGCCAGAGCGGTCCACATAGTGATTTGAACAATGTTCCGGTGCCCGTGGGTCCAGGTGGAGACCATGTGAGGCTCACAATAGACCCAACAGATGAGAAGAATGCGATTGTCCGACCCTACCCTTTCGATGCTGACCCACTAGTCGTTGCTTTCCCGGCAAGGCTCGTCCCTAAACGGAGCTATGCTAACCCAGAAGACTTCTTGAAGGAGTTCTACAGAGCAGAAAGGATTACCGTCAGCCATAGTTTGCACGCTAGTTAGGCATCAACTGCTGGCGGAAAGTTAGCGTTACGAAGGATAGAAACTTAATGGATAATTGGGTCTC
>JACZQL010000163.1 GCA_022545745.1 Deltaproteobacteria bacterium
TTATCCATACTTCAGGCTAATCATCTCTGGGAATTCTGCTAATGATTACTAACAGTATAGCAGTAACTTTTCGAGATTCAGGATTGATCAACCTGTGAAATTTCGGGGCATTTAACCTGGAATGCTCAGTCGCCTGACTCGAGTAGTAGATTTAATTCATCAATTCGACTTTTTGCCTCGGCACTCGCCCCCGGTCCGGCAACCACCATAATATCTCTGGGTCTCAACTGCCTGCCCCTGGAGGAATATACCTTTATATCTGCGATCGGTTCTCGAAATTCTTTGTCCATGAAAATGATTGGTTCGGCATTTTCACCAGGAAACCATTTATCGCCCCATTGCGTGAGTGCAACCAGCAACGGCATCAGAATCATCACGAAAATCTCGAAGAGGCTGAAATCAGCTTCCGAACTGGCAATGTCAATGGTATGAATCACCGTCACAATTACGCCAATTAGCGACGCGACTTGAGTTGATACGAAGCAGTTTTATTGACGGGCATACTCTAGAGGAGGAGGTACTTAATGTCTGAGCGAGTATGGGATCGTTTTCTTACCGAGCAGGATAAGGCCCATGTGGCGGCAAAAGGGCCGAGAGCAGTCGGGTTTGGAGAGAAACCCGCTCTGCTCCTCGTCGACCTTTACCGGGCGGTCTTTGGAGACAAGCCGGAGCCGATTTTGGAAGCCATCAAAACCTGGCCCGGCAATTGTGGGCTTGCAGGCTGGAATGCGATTCCCCATATCCAGAAGCTCCTGAGCGCGGCCCGCGAGGCGGGCATCCCGATCATCCACACCACAGGGTTAGATAAGACTGGAATCGCGGGATGGTCTACCTACCGTGGTACGCAGCGACCTGAACCCACTGGCGAAGCCCTTGAACGCCAATTGCGTATGTATGACATCATCGATGAGGTAAAGCCTCTTCCTGGTGAGGCGGTGATACAAAAATCGTCTCCGAGCGCATTCTGGGGGACGCCTTTAATCGGGCATCTGAATTACCATGACGTCGATACCGTGATTACGTGTGGTGAAAGCACCAGCGGGTGCGTACGTGCCAGTGTGGTCGAGGGTTGCACCTATCGGTTTCGAATGATTGTGGTGGAGGAATGCGTTTTTGACCGCCACGAGGCGTGCCACGCCATGGACCTCTTCGATATGCATCAAAAGTATTCCGACGTGTTGCCCCTGGCCGATGTGCTCAAGTACCTGAACACCTTTAAGGCAAAGAGAGCACACGCGGCATAGCAGCAATAACGGTTGTGCCGTCCCGTGCTTTGAGTCACTAAGGGTGAGCCACGTTTAGGCAAAGAGGGAGATCCTATTTATGGCAAATGATAAGATCGAGTTTGAAAGTGGTGGCGTTCAAGTGATCGTTGAGGCCCGCCGCGGAGGTCAGGGGGACTGGGGTGCGACCTTTCGAATTTTCGGAAAGGATGGCGATAAAAAGGTGGAGACCCTCCGTTTTGACTGTTTTATGAATAGACCCCATTACCATTATGCCCCCGGGCCAAACAGTGAAAACCATAACATAGACAAGACGAAAATCCCGAACCCCCTTGGGTGGGTCATGAACCAGCTGCAAACCGAGCTTCCTGCCATGATCCGGCATGCCGGCTTTGCCGAAATCGCCCGAGCCGTGGACCAGTCGGCCGTGGCCAAGGACCTCGCCAGACTTGAGCCGGATATCGTTCAGCTACATGAACGTGCCCTGAAGGAATTGGCGGTCGCGTAAAAGTAGTGGCCGCCGAAAACTCCTGGAACCTTTTCATTCGAACTAATGTCTAATGGTGCATGAGGAGAGAAGCGACTGGGAGTGCGTCCAAAAGGTCCAAGGAGGGGATGCGGATGCCTTTGAGACGCTGGTTCGGCGCCACGAAAAGAAGATCTTTAACCTGCTCTACCGTTGGCTTGGAGACTACGATGAAGCCGCGGACGTGGCTCAGGAGGTCTTTCTCGCGGCCTTCCGGGCCATCAAGCGGTTTCGCGGCGACTCGAGCTTTGCCACCTGGCTTTACCGGATCGGTGTCAACCACGCGAAGAACCGGCAGAAGAGCCTGCAAGTTGCTAGACAGCGGCAGCAGGCAACGGAGGTTTCCGATCCGCCGGGTGATCCCACATCGGACCCGGCTGAGAGAGTTGAGCAACGCGAGAGACAGCACCTAGTTCAGCGGGGTCTTAACGACCTCGATGCTGACGACGCACTGCTAATCCTCCTCCATGATCTGCAAGAGGTTCGCTATGAGGAGATTTCTGAGACGCTCGACATCCCACTTGGCACCGTCAAATCACGGCTCCATCGGGCGCGTCAGGCACTCA
Source organism: Deltaproteobacteria bacterium (assembly GCA_022545745.1). The sequence continues at coordinate 2,316 of JACZQL010000163.1, forward strand.
GGGCCAAACTGGCCCCTTATTTTGGTAGGAAAAAATGGCAGTAACAGAATGTGAAGAGATTCAAGCCTGGCTTTCCGACTATCTGGAAGGCACTCTCGAATCCGGCAGACACCGGGCGGTGGAAGACCATCTCTATCTCTGCCCCAACTGTCAGGCAGTGGCGGACGACCTGGCCGAGAGCATAAAGAGTGTGGCGAGTCTTCCATCAGTTGATCCTCCACCTGGATTCACTCAAAAGGTCATGGCACAGGTCCGTGAGGAGGCAGCAGGACCCAGCCTTTGGGAACGCATCTTTCAACCCTTAAGTATTAAAATACCCATCCATGCCACGGCAGTGGTCCTCGTGGGAGTCCTCGCTGTCTATCTCTATCAAAAGAGCGAGGCGCCTCAGAGGGAGTTGTCAAAGTCGGTGCCGGCCGAATCGGAGATGGCCTTGCGGCAGGACTTTAAAGAGAGCGACGCCCAAATGGCACCACGCGCTGCCGCGCCCATGGCCCTGTCGCAGGAGAAGGCCGAGCTCGCCGATGAAGTCGGGGCCGCTGGCGCCTTGAGCTCCCAAGACAGACCGCTGGAGGAGATGCGGGCGTCATCAATGCGCAGGGCAGAAATGGCACAAAAATCGGCTGTCCAGGCCGGCCAATACGAGTTGGCTCTAGCTCCGCAGACCTTCGCCGAAGGGGGGAAGGATCTAAGGCAAAGAGTTGATGAGTTGGTTAAGAAATTCCACGGGCAAGTAATGCAACCTCGAGATGCAATCAAGAAATTGAAACAGGACTCACCTGCCCAACCAGAGACGCTCTGGATTACCCTCCCGGCTTCGGAATACCAGCGCTTTATAACCGAGCTGGCCTCCCTAGGTAGGGTGCAAGAATTTAAGGTCACCCCCGCCGAGCCATTCGAACCGGCAACGGGGGCTAAACGGCTCCGCATTCAGATAACCATCCTGCCCGCCACTAGGTCCCAATAGGCTAAAACACCAGTCGTTTCAATTAGTTAGAACGATCTCATAATAATTGGAACAATTTCCTGCCTCCTTCTGTCTAACCGGGCAGTACTAAAAAAACGGTCGTGAAAGAGGGACAGAGGAGGACAACATGAGGGCGAATTTCAGCACCATTCTATTAGCAACCGGGTTGGCATTTGCTGCAGGCACGCTGGTATTGCTGCCGCCGTTGAGAGGGAGTCAGGCCCCCGCTCAGTTAGAAACACCACTCAAACTCACCACGACTGTACGTGATCAGGAAGGGGTTTCGGTGACTGTGTACAACAGCAACATTGGGTTGGTGAAGGATGTGCGGAAGATCCAACTGCACTTAGGTCTGGCGCATCTCAAATTCAGCGGCGTGGCGGCGCAGATCATGCCGCAAACGGTCCATATCAAGTCGTTGACGGATCCTTCACTGCTGGAGATTCTCGAACAGAACTATGAATACGATCTCCTGACACCTCAGAAGCTGCTGGAAAAATTTGTCGGCAAAGAGATCATGCTGCTGATGGGCGGCATTGAAGTCCCGGTCACCATTCTCAGTACCAACAACGGACTGGTCTACAAGATGGGAAGCCGGATCTTTACCGGTCATCCCGGCCGGCTCATTTTTCCCAGCCTACCGGACAATCTCATCTCCGAACCAACGCTTCTCTGGCTATTGGAAAACCGTCTCGAGGGTCCGCAGCAAGTGGAGGCCACCTACCTTACCCGTGGACTCAACTGGAAGGCCGACTATATCGCAGTCCTCGACAAGGATGATCGGATCATGGACCTGAAGGGCTGGGTAACGCTGAACAATCAAAGCGGGGCGACCTATAGAAATGCGACCCTCAAGCTGGTGGCGGGGGACGTCAACCGGGTGGTCGAGGAATACGGAGCCCATGACAGTGTTAGGATGCTGCAGGAGGTGGCGGCCAAGCGGCCCAGTGCTTCCTTTACAGAGCAGTCCTTCTTCGAGTACCACCTCTACAGCCTGCAGAGACCCACGACCATCAAGAACAACCAGACCAAACAGGTGAGCCTGCTCACTGCCAACGAGGTGCCGGTTAACAAACGCTTTATTTACTACGGGGCGCAGCATTACTACCGGAACCGCTATGGAGTGCCGGTATCCAACCAGAAGGTGGGGGTCTATGTGGAGATCGCCAACAAGAAAGAGAATCGCCTAGGGATGCCCTTACCCAAGGGGACGGTGCGCGTCTATAAGGCGGATGCAGACGGCAGCCTTCAGTTCATCGGCGAGGATCGCATCGACCATACCCCCAAGGACGAGACCATCAAGGTGAAGATGGGAGACGCCTTCGATGTGGTGGCCGAGAGAAAACAGACGGAGTGGCGGAAGCTAGGCCCTGGCCTCTATGAGGTCTCCTTTGAAATCAAGCTGCGTAATCACAAGGAGACACCGGTTACGGTGAGCGTGATCGAGCCGATCCCTGGTGACTGGGAGATCCTGCAGAACAGCCATGACTACGAGAAGGTGGAGGCCCATACGGTACAGTTCGACGTCCCCGTGGAAAAGGACGAAGAGGCAAAGCTCCGCTATCGCGTCCGAATAAGATTCTAGCGGGGCATTGAAAAACTGTCTTATTCAGCCTGGTCAACAAGGCCTCGACCTAAGCTCAGCCGAAGGTTCCAGATGCAAGGCGCGCGAAGAGTCTGCGAGCGGAGGCGTACTCGGGCAGTCCGTTGGAGCGAGTCCGTTCGGAGCGGGAATAATTCCCGTACGAGTCGAGCGCAACTATCATAACCGCTTGCTTGGAGGCAGGCTGTTGGCAGATGGGCCTTTTTCAACAGGCTGTTAAGCGACAAGCTC
>JACZQL010000164.1 GCA_022545745.1 Deltaproteobacteria bacterium
GTCACCGGGAATCCACGAGTCGGCCCCAACCAACGGTAATCGTCCCCTCTGCATGAAACTAGCTCACCCCGATAGAGGGAACGGGTTTGGGAACCACTGCGTTACTCGCGTCAGCACCCCTTCAATGAATTGAATGTGAAAAACGATAAGCAGTAGCCTATGAGCCATATTCACAGTGACATCGACGGCCAGGATGCCTTGCTCCGCCTAACTGTGTAAGTGAGCCGCTGTAGTCCGCACCGGCGCTGGCTGCCTATCACAAACAGCTTGGTAATCCTTTAACACAGAATCGCATGTAATATCCATTATTTAAGAAACCTCTGTCAAGAAGTATGGCCCCAGCAAACGTTGCCTCTCCGGCAGCCTACGGTCTCCTCAATTCCGTTGAGATTGAGTCCACTCACGAGGTTCCCTCACCTCTCGACAGTGATACCACGAGACCAAGTAGGCTCAGGCCTACGGCCGCGAGGAAGGTCGTGTTGAGGGCGGCGACAAATCCAACAGGATTATCAGTAGTGAGGCTGACTCCCGAGAGTCCCGTGTGGGCCTCAAAGGCGGCCGTCATCAAGAAACCGCCAATGGCCACCCCTAGGACGTTACCCATACTAAAGACGACGTGATTGACTGCGGTGGCGAAGCCGCGGTGCTCCGTGGGCATCATGGAGATCATGGCCTTGGAATTGGCCGGATTGAAAAATCCATTGGTGATTGCCCCCAGCGCGATCATCGAAGTTGGTAGCAACCAGTGTGAGTTCGGTTGGAAAAAATAACCGAGCACGAGAGATATGATCAAAAATAGGATGCCGAAGCTGGCGGGGAAGCGCGGCCCGAATCGATCAGCCATGGTCCCGCTGAGGCACAATTTGCCCAATTGACAACCTGTAATGACATCGGATAACGTCGTGGCAAATAGAAGGGCTCAGAAATCTGAGCGAAGGAGGGAACCATGCGTATCATTGATGCTGATGGACATGTGACTGAATCCAATATTCCCTGGCGGGACCTTCTACCCGAAGCCTACAGCTCCAGGGCGCCCACTGTGGTCAAGGATAACCGAGGTGTTTCCATGGTCATGGTGGAGGGGAAGTTATGCCCCAAACCCGTTGGGAAAGGCTGCGGCTTTGTGGGCGCTCCACGGGGTCGATCTCCGCAGGCAACCACCGGGATGTCTGATCCCGTCCGACGCCTTCAGGACATGGACCTCGAGGGTATCGAGATGGCAGTCCTGTTTGGATCGAGTCCTTTCCTGAGCCTCCCGTTTTTTGATGACAAGGATCTCGCCTGTGCCATTTCACAGGTCTACAACAATTGGCTTGCGGGATACTGCAAGGCGGATCCCAGCAGGCTCAAGGGAGTGGCACTGGTGCCCATCCAAGACCCGCCTGCGGCGGTGAAAGAATTGCGCCGCTGTGTGGAGGAGTTGGGCTTTGTAGCGGTTGCTGCGCCAACCCACTCCTCTTCGGGCAAAAATCTTGATGATCCGGACCTCTACCCCTTCTTTGCCGAGGCCGAGCGTCTCAATGTCCCAGTGGCTATTCATGTGGGGGCCGGTGATGGGGTAGCGGCAGGGATCGAAAGGTTCGACCATCCTTTTTATACCCACGCCATGACACACCCGTTTGAACAAATGATCGGCGTGCTGTGTGTGGTTGTAGGTGGATTGTTGGACAAGTTCCCTCGCTTGAAAGTGGCCTGTATGGAAGCGGGGGCCGGTTGGGTCCCTTACTGGATGGAGAGGCTCGATGAGCACTACGAAAATATGCAACCTACCGTACCCTGGCTTAGCAAACCCCCGAGTGAGTACATGCGTAGCGGCCAGCTCTATTACGCCTTCGAGCCGGATGAAAAAACCCTTGGCTTCGTTATAGATTTCGTGGGTTCGGAGCGCCTTGTCTTTGCTTCCGACTACAATCACAGTGACGGCAAGTTTCCGGATGCGGTAAAGTCCGTCACCCAAAGAGGGGATATTGCCCCGGAGACCATGGCCAAGATTATGGGTGAGAATGCGTGCAGGCTCTATGGCTTTTAATGATTTTCGATTTAATACCGGGTAGTGAACATGGCAAAAAAAATGCATTCTGGTGTGATGCGGGTGAAGGGTTTGTTGGAGATCGCCTCGGCATTGTACGATACCTCGCTCCCCGATGTGGGTCGCCGGCTCACCCTCTCTCTGGGTGGGGGAACGAAGGCAAAGGGGACCGAGCGTATTTCCTTTTCCACCGGGAGCCTTCGCTTGCTGGAGCAGGTTGCACGCAAGAAAGTGGAGGTCGGCTGGATTAACCCCACTGCAGGTCTTGCCATGGCGGTGCGCGGGAAAGGTCCCTTTAAGGAACCCCTTCCCCTAAAGGCCCTAGCCATGTTTCCCTCCTGGGATCGACTGGTCTTTGCCGTCGCAAAAGAAACGGGACTTACTTCCTTTGATGAGATTCGTGAACGACAAGTCCCGCTTAGAGTTTCTGTGTCTGCTGCGAGACCGCCTCGAGATAACACCACAATGTTTGCAGTTCTTGAGATCCTGCGGGCTTACGGATTATCTCTAGAACAGATCCGGCGCCGGGGTGGCTCTATTCAAAAGGTTAGAAGTCCGAGTCATCCGGATCGGGCCACCGGCATTCAGAATGGTTCCATCAACGCTGTGTTTGATGAGGGGATCAAGAGCTGGGGGAAGGTTGCTTTAGACGCAGGGATGAAGTTCCTCCCCATAGGCGAGCATGTATTGGCCCACATGGAATCCTTGGGTTTCCGGAGGGGGGTGCTTACTAAAGAAAACTTCCCCGCCATGAATGATCACTCGGTGGCCGTGGACTTCAGTGGCTGGCCCATCTGCTGTCACGCCGATATGCCTGAGGATGTGGCTTATGCTTTATGCGAGGCCATTGCCCTGCATAGGGACAGAATTCCAGTGGATCAGGAGGGCCCGCTGGAGGCATCTGCATTGTGTGCCGACACTGAGGAGGGGCCCTTAAACGTCCCACTCCATCCCGGCGCGGAACGCTATTATCGGGAGAAAGGCTATCTGCAATAACTTTCCATAGGATCAGAATTGGGGTGAACGGTAAATGGTAATTCAGAAGTGGGACGATGATGTAAAGATTGTAGTGCTCGTGACGGTCATGTTCGAGACATGGTCTGAGGACAAGTCCCCCGGCTATTCACCCATGGCGACACCCCTCAAGGAGGGGACGGTGGACCGACATGGGATTTCCTGGTCAGAGTACGGCGGCAAGACCGGCATATGGAGGCTCATGAGAATCCTGGATAACTTTGGAATCCGTGCCACGGTCTGCGTGAGCGGCAAATCGGTGGAGCTCTATCCAGACGCGATCAAAGAGATCCTCCGGGGAGGACATGAGGTGGCGGGCCATTCCTATACCCAAGATGCACTGGTCTGTTATCTATCGCCGGCACAGGAAAGGGAAGTCATTCAGAGGTGCCGTGGAATCATTGAGGAGGCTACAGGGTCAAAGCCTGTGGGTTGGTTGAGTCCTCGATGCACGCCCACGCAACATACGGCGGAGCTTTTGGCCGAAGAGGGTTTCCTTTGGCATGGGGACTACAATGATACGGACCTCCCTTACTATATGAAGACGCCTAAAGGTCCCATGGTTGTCATACCTCATTGCGATTTCACAGATAACAGGGTTCTCCGGGGTAACCCCGGGGATTTTTTTCAGGTCTACAAGAACACCTTTGATTACCTATATAAAAACGAGCCCACGGGGATGATCAATCTCACGGTTCATGCACATTTTGGCGGCCGGCCTCTCATCTCAGCCGTGGTGGCGGAGGCACTGAAGTACATGAAGGGATTTTCTAGGGTCTGGTTCGCCCGCCATGACGAAATGGCACGATGGGTGATTGACCGTACCGAGAGAGGGTAAGGGAAGTCGACGGGAAATAGTCAAGCGCCTAGCGCAACCGCAGGTGGGTCTTTTTCAACAGGCTGTCTAGGTTTTGACAGTGAAAGGTATTCGGCATATCATTTCATTCGCGCAGGCGATTCGGTCACAAGATTCAAAGGAGGAAACGATTATGGCAGAGCCAAGAACCCTAGAAGTCTTTTCTGATTACGTTTGACCCTGGTGCTACCTCAGTACCGGGCGTATTGAGAAACTGAAGAATAATTTCGGACTGAAGGTCAAGTTCACTCATTTTCCCCTCCACCCCGACACACCTGAGGAAGGACGATCGCTGGAGGACCTTTTCGGCCCGGATAGATCCCGCGTCGAATCAAGGCGCAACAGGATGAAGTCCCTCATGGATCAGGAGGGCCTTCCCTATGGCGAGCGGAAAATGACTTATAACAGCCGATTGGCCCAAGAGCTGGGGAAATGGGCCGAAGGAAAACCCAACGGAGACCGCATTCACGAGGCCTTATTTCGGGCTTACTTCGTGGATAACATTAACATCGCAAAACCAGAGATCCTGCTGAAACTGGTTGAGCAAGTGGACCTGCCCGTGGATGAAGCTCGAGAGGTCCTGGCAGGCCGGATGTTCAAAGACGAGGTGGACGCCGACTGGAAGCGTTGTAGGGAGCTAGGGGTTACTGGCGTGCCGACTTTCCTGATCGATGGTTCAGTGGCTGTAGGGGCCCAGCCCTACGAAGTGCTCGAGGGGCTTGTCAAGCAAACCAACGGGGGCTGAAAATCCCCGAGGACAGAAAAGAATCGGGCCATGGAACTTACCACTGTTAGAATTGAAAAACCCGACGACATTAACTTCGTCCTAGGACAGAGTCACTTTATCAAAACGGTGGAGGACATCCACGAGGCACTCGTCCAGGCCGTACCGGGGATCAAGTTCGGCCTCGCCTTCTGCGAATCCTCGGGTGCAACCCTCGTACGCTGGACAGGCACTGACGAGGCAATGATCGAGCTTGCCAAGGCGAATGGCCAGGCCCTTGCGGCTGGGCACAGTTTCATTCTCTTTCTGGGCCCGGGCTTTTTTCCGGTAAATATTCTCAACTCCCTCAAGATGGTGCCGGAGGTGTGCCGTATCTATTGCGCCACGGCAAACCCCGTCGAGGTGGTGATCGCAGAGACGGAACAGGGCAGGGGCATTCTCGGCGTGATCGACGGGGCCAAGACAAAGGGAGTGGAGAA
>JACZQL010000165.1 GCA_022545745.1 Deltaproteobacteria bacterium
AACGGTCTACGCCTCACCAGGCGGGGGTTGCCTAATGTGGTTGATTTAAGTGAGTTGCCTTTAACATCGCTGGACAAACCTTCAGATTTAAAATTTTTTGAGTGAGTCACATGGCCGCCTCCATCCAAGCATGTGAAAACATTCTTCAAGCCCATCAGATGAATGGGACACCGTTCCAATTTCCCTTCACGTCCTTTGCTCAACTGCTTCATGAAAGGACCCAAGATCCACACCTATCGGGGCAAACCTTTCTGAGCTATTACGATGACGACCACGCCCTGCATCGCATCTACACCTACGCGGAATTTGGAAATGCAGTGAGACGAACGGTTACCGTTCTCCGGGATCACTTGGGGGTAAGGAGAGGCGATCGTATCGCAACGGTCCTGTTCAATCATGACCAGACAGTCCTGATTTATTTTGCCGCCTGGAGCGTAGGCGCCGCTGTGGTCCCTATTAATCTCACCGAATTACCGGATAAAAAACGATACATTCTCGAGCACTCTGAGGCTTCCGTGCTGTTCTGCTGGGAAGACGCCTACGAGGAAATTCAACAAGTGATCAACGATCTTCCTCACCTCCGAAAAGTGGTCAAGGTTAGTGAAACCTCAGCCCACGGCTCTTTTAAAGAGGAACTTCACAGGGCAGAGCCCGCCTCGCTCTCCTTAGAAGGGGCCTTAGAAGACGAGGCCTTGATTGTGTACACCTCTGGAACCACCGGACCTCCTAAAGGAGTGGTGTTGAAAGCAGAAAACCTCTTGGTAGATGCGGATGCCATTACCTCATGGCACCAATTTGAAAGAGGCGATTGTGTCATGTGTGTCCTCCCCATCCATCATGTCAACGGGATCGTGGTGACCTTGGTCACCCCCTTTTATTTCCAAGGCAAAGTTGTACTGAACAAAAAATTCAAGACCGCTACCTTCTGGCGTCGGGTCCAAGATGAACAAGTGGCATGCGTCAGCGTCGTCCCCACCCTTTTGGAGTTCCTGCTAGAAGCACCGGAGGATATCTCCCAATATAGCCTAGACCGATTCCGTGGCGTGATTTGCGGCGCCGGCCCATTATTGAAGGAGACGGCCTCCCGTTTTGAAGATCAATTCCACGTACCCATTTGCCATGGATACGGACTCTCAGAAACGACCTGTTATTCCTGCTTTTTGCCAATTGATCTCCCGGACAAAGAACACCGTCATTGGTTGACCAGATATGAATATCCCTCCATTGGCGTGCCGATCCGTAACAACGAAATGGCTATCCTGGATGACCAGGGTCAGCCTCTCCCGGAAATGGCGAAAGGGGAAATTTGTATTAGAGGACAAACAGTGTGCTCCGGCTATTTAAAACGGCCGGACGTGAACGAAGCTGCCTTTCAATGGGGGTGGTTCCGTTCAGGGGACGAGGGATTTTTTGTGCGGGATGACCAGGGACGCCCTTTCTTTTTCATCTCAGGGAGATTGAAGGAGCTCATTATCCGAGGAGGTATCAATATTTCACCATTGGAAATTGACGAGGTCCTCAGAGGACATCCATCAATCAAGTTTGCCATGGCCGTCCCCTTTGAAAACCGTTACTACGGAGAGGAAATTGCGGCCTATGTGGTCCTCCACAATGGTGAACCGCCCCCGCCTCAATCCGCCATCATAGATTTTTGCCGGAGGCGATTACCCTTTGCCAAATGCCCGAAAATCGTGCTGTTCGGAGAGGATGTGCCCTACACGACCACGGGGAAGCCCAAGCGACTGGAGTTAAAGAATCGATTAGCAGACGCATTAAACCCATACCGAGACCTCTGTTTTAAGGAAGAACAGCCGAAAAGGATGGGGGATGATCCGGGGCTTTTGGCCTCCTAAGCAAATGAAACGAAAGAGAAAAAACAAAAGAGAATTGAACGCAATTGGACAAACCCCCAGGTTGATTTCCCAGGACCATTCCTAAACGAGCGATTCAGACTTTTAATACGGAAACAGACTATGAAGAAGGAGGGGCCCTCATGATGGATATTCCCAGATCAGAATTTCTACAACTCTATTACTATTTACTGCTGACCCGAACATTGGAAGAACGAATCACCGCGCTCTATCGTCAGGGGAAGATCGTAGGGGGCGTCTATACCAGTTACGGCATGGAAGCCATTTCTGTGGGGTATGCCTACGCCCTTCAAACAGATGACATCATTGCGCCGTTCCATCGTGATATGGGGGCATATCTGGTCCGAGGGATCACCCCGGGAGAGATTGTGGCCCAATACCTCGGAAAGCGGACAGGGCCCACCAAGGGAAAGGATGGTAACGTCCACCTCGGCGACCTCAAACGGGGGATTTTCGCGTTTGTGAGTCATTTAGCCGACAACCTCCCGGTCGCAACAGGTGCTGCCCTGGCCTTTAAAATCCGAGGAGAGTCCCGTGTCGTTGCGACCAATGTCGGGGATGGCGGAACCAGCCGAGGCGATTTCCACGAAGCCTTGAACCAAGCCTCGGTGTGGAAACTGCCGGTTGTCTTTTTCTGCTGCAACAACCAATACGCCTATTCCACTCCCCTTGAAAACCAGATGGCCATTGAAGACGTCGTCGATCGAGCCAAAGCGTACGCCATCCCGGGCGAAATCGTTGATGGGAACGACGTCGCTCAAGTGTATGTCACTGCCCAACGGGCTATTCAACGGGCTAGGAATGGGGAGGGGCCGACGTTTATTGAATGCAAAACCATGCGAGTGCACGGTCACTCCGAGCACGACTCGGCCAAGTACGTTCCACGAGAACTGCTGGAAGAGTGGAAGGAGAAGGATCCCATTCTCAAGGCTAAACGGATGCTGAAAGAGCTGAAGTATGCTGATGAGGGAGCTCTTCACCTAGTCCAAGAGCGTGTAGACAAAGAGATTCAGAAGGCCGTGGATTTTGCCGAAAAAAGCCCTATGCCCGAGGGTTCGGAAGCTCTCGAGGGCGTCTACGCAGAAAATCCCGTGGAGGTACAGGCATGACACTCGCAACCACCCAACATGAAGTCACCTACCTCGAGGCGATCTCAGAAGCACTGGATGAGGAAATGAGCCGAGATGAACAAGTCTTTTTGTTAGGAGAAGACATTGGGCCTTATGGAGGCGCCTTCCGTGTCACGGCGGGGTTCCAAAAAAAATATGGTGCGTGGCGCGTCCTCGATACCCCATTGTCGGAGTCCGGATTCGTGGGTGCTGCTATTGGAGCTGCCATGATGGGGATGCGGCCCGTCGTGGAAATGCAGTTTGCCGATTTCATTTCCTGCGCCTTCGACCAAATTACCGAGATGGCCGCCAAGAACCATTATCGGTGGGGTGCGGCGGTCCCGTTGGTCATTCGAGCTCCCTATGGGGGCGGAGTCCACGGCGGTCCCTTTCACTCCGCTTGCCCGGAGGCCTGGTTTTTCCATACCCCAGGCCTGAAGATTGTGGCCCCTTCAACTGCTTACGATGCCAAGGGTCTTCTCAAGGCGTCCATCCGGGACAACAACCCGGTTATTTATTTAGAGCACAAGTTTTTGTACCGGCGGATGAAAGAGGTTCTTCCTTCGGAAGACTACATCGTTCCCATTGGAAAGGCAGAGGTCAAACGGGTTGGCAGTGATATTTCCTTGATTACCTACGGAGCCATGGTTCCACTCGCCCTGGAGGCAGCAGAGTTATTGGAGAAGGAGGGGATTGACTTGGAGGTGGTTGACCTTCGGACTCTTCTCCCTCTGGACACGGAAATGATCCTGGAGTCAGTTCGAAAAACCAGCAAGGCCATCGTGCTTCACGAAGATACGAAGACGGGAGGAATAGGGGCGGAAATCTCAGCTCTTTTGGCCGAATACTGTTTCGGTTCCCTGGACGGGCCGATCATGAGAATCGCTGCCCCCGACACCCCCGTTCCTTACAGCCCTCCCCTGGAGGAGTTCTTTCTGCCCAAGGTCGATGATGTACTCACCGCGGCTCGCCAATTGGCCGCTTACTAATAAAAAGAGGAGGACGTTGTGGCCACTGACATAATCATGCCCCAACTTGGCGAAAGCATTGCCGAAGGAACAGTTATAAGATGGCTGATCCCGGCCGGGCAGTACGTTGAAAAAGATCAAGGCTTGTTAGAAGTAGAATCCGATAAGGTTTCCCTTGAAGTTCCCTCCCCAGCTTCCGGTCCCCTCACAGAAGTCTTGATTCAGGAAGGGGAAACCGTCCCGGTTGGAACCTTACTCGCCCGCTTGGGAACCGAAACCGGAAATGGACCTTCGGCCCCGGCAAACGGAGTGAAAGAATCACCGGCCAAAGTCGCCGAAGCTACCGATGAAGCCTCAGATTATTATTCCCCCGCTGTCAGGCAGTTAGCCAAGGAGCGAAGTGTGGACCTTTCCCAAGTAGTCGGGACAGGTGCAGGCGGTCGAGTGACCAAAAAGGATGTCCTCGCCTTCAGCGAAAAAAACGGAAACTGCAAAGGAGTCAGCCCTGAAACCACCCAAACCCCTTCGCCCGTTCAAACGGTTGGCTCAGCCGATGAGATCCTTCCCTTAACATCCATGCGGCGAACTATTGCCGAACGAATGGTGAACAGCCGGAATACCTCAGCCCATGTGGGGACATTTTTTGAAGTCGACTTCTCCGCGGTGGAAAAAGTTCGCAAAGGGCGGAACCTCACCTCCCTGTCGTTTGTCCTTCGCGCCGTCACGCAAGCCATCAAGCAGTTTCCCATTCTTAACTCTTCCTGGAGCGATAAGGGAATTGTCATCAAGCACGACATCAACATCAGCGTTGCCGTGGCTCTTGAGGACGGTTTGCTGGTGCCTGTGATACGGAATGTAGATAAAAAGGAACTCGCCCAGTTAGGGAAAGAAGTGGCCGACCTTGCTCAACGGGCCCGGTCCAAGCAGCTCAGCCCGGAGGAAGTGCAGGGAGGAACGTTTACCATCACCAACCATGGCGGAATGGGAAGCCTCTTCAGCACTCCCATAATCAACCAACCTCAGATTGCTATTCTTGGGGTCGGGGCCATTCAAAAACGGCCGGTGGTCATCAACGACGCCATTGCCATTCGACCGATGAGCTATTTGAGTTTGTCCTTCGATCATCGGGTCATCGATGGTGCCAC
>JACZQL010000166.1 GCA_022545745.1 Deltaproteobacteria bacterium
GTCGGAACATCGGCTACGTGATCCAGGAGAGTGGGCTCCTGCCGCACCTCACCGTGAATAAGAACGTCGGACTCGTCCCCAAGCTGAAAGGGTGGACCCCCGCAGAGATCACGCGCCGTGTGAAGGAGATGTTGGAGTTGGTCGGTCTCTCGCCAGGTGACTTCGGTGACAGATACCCACACCAACTTTCCGGCGGTCAGAGACAGCGGGTCGGTGTTGCTCGCGCGCTTGCCGCTGATCCGCCCCTGCTGTTGTGCGACGAACCTTTCGGAGCGCTGGATCCCGCAACGAGGAGAGCGCTGCAACGTGAGTTCAAGGACCTAGCGCACCGCCTCGGCAAGACGGTCGTGTTTGTAACGCACGATGTGCGGGAAGCACTCTTCCTCGGTGATCGAGTCATCGTGTTGGAGGCTGGTCGTGTGCGTTTTACAGGATCACCGCAAGAATTTTCCACGTCCGACGTGCCTGCTGTGCAGGTGATGCGGGACGACTCGTGGACCTCCTAGAGTTTTTCATATCGAACTTCGGCGAGGTGCTGTTCAAGACGCGACAGCATTTCGTTCTGGTTGCGGTCTCGTCTGGTATAGCGACCGCGATCGGCGTTCCGATGGGTATAGCTGTAGCCAGATGGAAGACGGTGCGCGGGCCGGTTCTGGGCTTAGCCAATGTATTGCAAACCATCCCGAGCCTCGCGCTGTTCGGATTCTTGATTGGCGCCGGATACGTCATTTTTGAGCTGAGTAACGCGCCCTGGTCGGGGGCCGATAACGTTGCCGCGAATTTGGGAGGAATCATCGGCGGTGGTGCCGGAGGCGCGCTGCTTGGAGGTGGAGCCGCTTTCATCCTCAATCTATTTGCCCGCTAAGTATCTTGACGCGCAACATGGCCCCGGATTCCTATAGCGCCCCGCTGAGCGCCGCTGGAAACCGAGGTCTTTCCCCCAGGGACAGGTGCTTACGTGCGTCAGCGGGCAGCCTCAGGGGCCGTTCGGTGCCTTTCACTGGGGATGGAGCCCCGCCGCCCAACGGGAACTTCCCGAACCGGTTTGGGAAGTCGGACACTGGTGTCCATGTTATGTGATGCAGGCGAAGGAAGCCCTTGCGCTGGAACCCTCAATCGCTGACGGCACCCGGGCTTAGAAGCCATGCATGAACGACCGGCCACTTGTCGCCATAATACGGAAAATCCAATAGGGCCGGATGGTTCTTTTGTAGGTGGCTGTAAAACATCATGGCGTCGGTATCCGATGGCCGCTCATGCAACGGGAGGTGCTCTGTTCGCCAGCGGATCCATTCGCGACGAATCAAATCGCGCGCGTCTTCTCTTTTCATAGGTGCCAGTGTGGCGATGCGCGGGTGTGAGCGCAAGACAGCCGGCCATGGCATCGTGAGGGTACAGGAAGTGCTTGCGCTGGACAGCGCATCGGGGCGTGGCGGTCGGCACTCGTAATATTTGAGTGGAATAAATTAGTAACCTTTTTTGGTGATACTGCGTTACCGGCTGGCGGCCATGGTTGGTCGCCTCGGGCGGCGTCTCGTGCACCCCACCCGTAGCACGAGACGTCGCCTACTTTTCCAGTCCGACGGCACCCTTGCCGCTGCGCCCGACCAGGCGCAAGGTGACGGCGTGCGCATCGTGCGCATAAGCGGACGGGCCAGGTGTTTCGGCACCCGACCCGCCCTAACCATCCACCAGGGCGTTGGGCGCCCAGCGAATGGCTGCATCACCAAATAACATGACGCGACCGGACTCCCAACGGCCTTTAGCCATGGGAGTACAACATCATGTCATCTACCCTATCAACCGCGCAGGTGGCGCGGGCCATCCGTGGCGCCTTCCACCGCGCCGACACATGCCATTGCGAGACTGTCGGCAAGCTCGGCGAGGATGAACTGCCGGAGCAGAAGGAGCCGATCAAGGTCGTGATCAGCGGCGGCACATCGATGATACGCGGGTTCAGGCAGATGTTCGAGGGGGAATTCAGCAAGCTGCAGTGGCCCTTCACGGTGTCGAGTTTCGTGATGGCGATGCAGAGGCACTCCCCTTTCCTAATGGCAGCTTCGATGCGGTGGTCATGAATTTTGGGCTGCTCCACTTGGGGAGTCCAGAACAGGCATTCATCGAGGCCCACCGAGTTCTGCGCACCTCAGGACAATTTGCCTTTACCGTTTGGTGCAAGCCGGAGGTGGCCGTTGGCTTTGGGATCGTTCTTGACGCGGTTCAAGCCCACGGTCAAATGAATGTCCCGCTCCCTCCAGGGCCCCCATTCTTTCGTTTCAGTGATCCGGGAGAATGCCTTCAAGCTTTGCTCAAGGCGGGTTTTACGATGCCTGAAGTCGTGCATATTCCACAGATATGGCGGTTACCTTCACCTGACGCACTATTCAACACCATGCAAGGGGCTACGGTAAGAAGCTCAGGAATGTTGCGCGCTCAGTCCGCTGAAGCGTTGGAGGCCATTGGCAAATCTATTCGTGAGGCAGTAGCCGCATACCAAAAAGGTGAAGGCGTCGAGTTGCCCATGCCTGCAGTGCTAGCATCCGCTAAGAAATCGTAAGATTTTCTCTACCCGGCAGGGAAACCTTTTCCGTTTACTTTTTGACTACCTCACGCAGGAGAGCTCTCACCTTGCCCCTCATGCGCACGTATTTTTCTTTGTAATTCTCTTGGTACACACGGCCTTCTTTAGGAATTGAGAGTGGATTGACCTTGTCTCTTGGCACGTCCAGCCTCCTGCTCGGATACCCGCTCGCTTGGGCCCAGGCGGTCTGAGCCTTGCGCGAGAGAAGCCAATTGATATAGACCTTGGCCGCATTTGGGTGAGGCGCGCGGTTAATCAGTGCTACGCTCCCAAAGGCGGCCGTGAGGTAACTTCCTTCCTTGAATTGGTCCGCTCCCATCAATTCTACATGAACTCCCTTTGATTCCAGTTCTTTGGTGGCGAGCTCGCTAGGAGAGATGACAATCGCATACCTTCCTCGAGTCACCCATTCCAAAAGCTGACGATCATTGCGCGAGAGGATCAGTTTCTGTTTAACAAAAAGATCACGGATAAATTCTCTGCCCAACGCTTTGTGCGCATACCAATGGGTAACCGTCGCCAAACCTGGCCCCGGTCCAGTGGGGTCCCTCATGGCAATTTTGCCTGCCCACTTGGGATCCAACAGGTCTCTGAAGGAACGAATCTCCTCAGGCTTGACTAATTTTGGGTTGATCACGACTGGAATCTTAACAGCGCTGGTGAATACCAGGTTGTATCTTCCTTTCGTATCAGAATAGTCTAGCTTTCCCTTCAGCCACTTGGTGGAATCCAGTACCTCTGGCAATATGAGGGCAGGTCTGATGGGATCCAGTGCGCCTGCTGGCCGTAGGGTTGCTAGCATCGTAGTGGTACCCCCAATGTGAATGTCCACTAGGAAGCGTTTAGCCCTGCGTTCCCTCAGTAATTTGGGAGAACTCCTGGAGCCGCTGCCACCAGTGAATACTATATTGATGTCCGGGTAGGACTTTTGAAATCCTTTGGTCAGTGATTCACGAGCATTGGGGCCCGGTGGTCCCCACACCACAACTTCCCCCTCCTTCTTGGCTGCGCTCAGCACCCTATCCCATTTTTGCTGCCAACCTTGATTAGTCTGGCCAAGGGCTGATGGTAGCCAGGTGGTTGATAAAAACCCCAGAGTAAGCAGATATAAAACGCTAAAAGACAATATTGATTTCGTCTTTGTGACGGCCACCAAAATCTTCATCCTCCGTAAATTTCCATGAGGTTACTGGGGGGCGGGCCGCAGCCTGGCGATCTCCCTATTTGTACCCGATTGCCAACAGCGAGAGTAAAAACTAAATCCTATATTTATCGGGTTGATATTTTTAATTGTAATGATTTATATCTTGATGATTTGATTGTCAAGGAACATGTTGGGTGAGGTCAATTGGCCTGCTTTTATTTAGATTTCCAGTCGTTTTTTCAGTTAAAAGTGAAGCCGGGAGTAGAAGTGATAAGGCGAAGAGATTCTCTAGAAGAAATGATGGGGTGGCAGCGAGGGTCAGAAGCTCAATGTCACCCCATGATTGGATAGTCCATTCACGCTGGCTCGTCTTGCGGATCGCCCGTAGCTGTTATTTTGGACTAGGCGTAAACGCGTTGCGGTAATCGTCCCAAGACTTCTGCCCCGAGCGCCCAAAGACCCTTTCACGCAAGCCACCGGAATACTCCGCTGGGATGTAGTTGATCTTCTCGGTGTAGGAAGGTTTGAGTCGTAGTCCCTTCGCCCGAAGATCGTCGGCTTGCGCAATGTTCGCCAAGACATATTCAATCTCCACATGGTCCGTCCACATGGACTTGTAGGCGATTTTTCCGTCCTTGTCGATCAGAAAAACCATGTTCGGCATCATTCCGTAGACGCGGTGCATGGTCCCTTGCAAGTCATCCACCAGGAGGGGATTTTCAATTCCGTCTTGGGACCCACAATCGCGGGCGTACTGTAGTTTTTGCTCCCAGCTCTTGTGCGGCCCGTAGTTTTCTCCCGGGTGGGGTTCGCGTACGTAAACCGTAAAGAACTCGAAGCCCTTGTCGCGGTAGCGCTTGTACAGTTGGTTGAGAGGCGAGACCTCGCCCACGAAGGGGGGTCAGGTAATACTACCAAATTCCAGGAGCACGTGCTTCTTGCCACGGAACTGAGAGAGGCTAACGCGCTCTCCCTCGAGTGTGGCGAGCTCGAAGTCAGGTGCATCATCGCCGGCGCGGAGACGCACCTTGAAGTCAACTGACTTGCCAGCACCTTCCGAACGGGTGAAGGTGTCATAATTATAGGAATCGACCTGTCCAGCTGGTAATGCCATAGCAAACTCCCTCCTCCATCGTTAATTTGGGGTCATATTATTCTGCATCAAAATATTAATCAATACCCAAGATGAACACCCAATATAACCGCAGATTTTCGCCGATTGGGGAACAGCAAAGCGCACGGCGCTAGGCGCTAGGCGCATAGCGTCCTTGCGAATTCGGGACCACTGACTACCGACTACTGACCTCTGACCCGGATCCAGGGATTGAGGACCGGGAGTCTGTAGTCAGTTGTCCGTAGTCTGTT
>JACZQL010000167.1 GCA_022545745.1 Deltaproteobacteria bacterium
CCAGTAGGGTGAAAAACTGCCCTTGGGGAATTTCCAGGTGGATTTGGTCCACAGCCGCAAGCTTCCCCTCTTCAACGACAAATGTCTTGGATAAATTTTCTACTTTTAGCAAGGGCTAGGTCGCCTCCCGTTGAGCATTATTGGCTGAAGGCCTTAGCGATGTATCGTCTTCCGGCAAAGGTGAACAAGGCAATGGCCACCATAAGGACGACTCCAAGGGCAGCGGCCAGAGGAAAGAACTGGTCCTCGTTCCAGTAATGCCAGAGCATCACCGACAACGTCCTGTTGTCATCGCTGGCCAACATGAGGGGAATAGAAAAGGCCCTCACCGCATGGGCCGCAACCCAGATCCAGGTGGCAGCCAAGGCTGGTAGAATCAGAGGAACCGTAATCCTAACCAATACTAAGAATCGATTGGCCCCAGAGATGCGACCCGCCTCTTCCAACTCCTTGTGAACCTGGGTGATGGCGGCGTTCATTGTCCTGGTGCCAAAGGCGACATATTGGGTGATCATCGCCATAATGACGATCCAGATAGTTCCGTAGATACCGAGATACCGGAAGGGTGGCTGGAGGTAGAGAAAGATGAAGGCCAGGGCGATGATAATCCCCGGGACCGAATGGGACAAAAAGGTAAGGCCGTCAAGCCAATACCGCCCGCGAATCTGGGTGCGAACAATGATCCAGGAAACGAAGAAGGCCAAGAGAACGGTTATCGTAGCCGTTGCTATAGTGATCAGGAGCGTGTTCCACGTGGCCCGCAGGATTCCCTCTTCCTCCAATAACATCCAATAGTGGGTCAAAGTCATCTGTTGCAGCTGATCCCAGGTCGGAGGCCTATAATTGGGGATGAGTGAGACCCAGATAAGTATGGCCAGGGGCATAATCACGGCAAACAAGAAGTATACGAAAAAGAGGCTCAGGGCTGGATAGCGCCACTTTCCCAGGGGGATCACGTGAGGCCGATAGCCTTTTCCAGTGATGGTTGCAAAGCGATCCGAGCGGTAAAGGACTGCCCGCTGGTAGAAGTAGACTAAAACGAGGGCGATGAGGAAATAGCTCACCCCAAAGGCAGCACCCAGTCCGTAGCTCGGGACCACACGTGTGGAGAAGTAAATCATCGTGCTGTAAACATAAATTCGGGCGGGCATTCCCACCACCAGGGGGGCCTCAAAGGACTCCATGGAAGACATAAAAGAATAGAGGAATGCGGCTAGGATGGCCGGGAGGAGCACAGGAAGGGTCACCTTCAGAAGGACTTCGTGAATCCTTGCCCCGGCCGTGCGAGCCGCCTCCTCTAACGCAGGGTCCATCATCCGAAAGGCCCCGACAATGATGAGAAACACGGTCGTTACGCCGCGGAGACCGTCGAGATAAATCATCCCCCCCATGGAGTAGATATTGATTGGGCCAGTGGTTAGTTCCACGCCGAATAAGTCGAGAAAATTTCTCAACCAGATATTCAAGACGCCAATTCTCGGGGACACGAGCAGCACCCAGGCGATGGAAAAGAGGAGCCCCGGCATGGCCATGGGAATGAGGAGTAAAGACCACGCTAGATTTCTCAGGGGCATGTCAGTTCTCTCCGTTAACCATGCAAACAGGATTGCGAGGGTAACAGTAATCACCGTACCCGTGCCGGCGAAAACGAAGGTGTTTAAGATCATCTCATAAGTCAGCGGGTTGCTGAAACCGACAATGTAGTTCTCCAGTGTGAAGGGTCCAGGGACAGCGGGATGACCCGTTCGAAAACTGTTCAGGATCATCTGGCCAATGGGGAAGATGATGAGCCAGAGAAGAACGAGGACGATGAAGATAAAAAACAGGTTGGGTCCGAGGACCTGCCTGAAACGTCCACCACGCCAGAAGAACGCGTGTGTGGATATGTTTGCCATCTGAATTAACCCAAGGCTTCGTTATGAAGTGTTAGGAGACCCGGCATCCCTACCTGACCACAGGGAAACCCATGGCCGTAAGGATCTCCTTAAGAATATCGTTCGAACGTGACTGATATTCCCAGGAGGCCTCGACAATTTTCTTGCCCTTGATCAATTTCTCGGCCGAGGTCCCTGGTATGGCCGGATTGCCGGTCCATTGAACCTCGTCTAGGAGTTTCTGGCCCTCATCGGATACGGACCAAAGAATCCAAAGTAGACCTGCGTTGGGGTTTTTGGTCTTTCGAGGGACAAAAATGAGATCACCGGCTGTGATGATCACAGGATCAGCAGCGGTAAAACCTATATTTTTCGAACCCCAAGCAATCTGGCGCCGAATGCCAGACCAACGTGCACCACATATAATGTGATGGGCTCCGGCACTCAATTTAAGGACGGCCTCTGAACGGCTCATAACAATAATGGGTTTATTGGCGACTAGCTTTCGTGCATAGTCCAGGGTCTTCTCGCGGCCCCAGGCGTTATCCTGATACAGCACCTCGAGGTGGCGGGGGCGGTCGTCCGTGGCAAATTTGCCGGCCCACTTCGGATTGATGCAGTCTTCCCAGCTAAGCTTTTGCGCATCCTCTTTTGAAACCAGGTCTGTGTTGTAACCCATTCCAAATACCTGCGTCCGATAGGAGACACCCACTCCTGTGGGATGGATAATCGTGGAGCGTGCACCGAGCTTTTTCCAATTTACCTTCTGGAAAATATTTGCCTTGATCCCAGGCTCAACCTGGGTGTTGCTTAGAGTGGCCACATCGTAACTGATCATGCCTCCGACCAACTCGGAAAAAACCCTCTCCCTCTGTCTCGAGCCACCTATTCTCTTATATTTAACCTTGATAAAAGGGTATTTCTTTTGAAAGGCCTCTATCAGCCTAGTGCCCATAATGAGCCCACGCCTTTTCTTTCTCACGCTAATGCTTACCCTGACCTCGCCCTCCTTTTTTGCCCCTGCAATGATCTGATCCATAGTCTGAGCATAGCCATTCCAAGAAGTTGCCATTCCCACCGCTACGGTTATCACGGCAAACAGTATCCACCTTGCCAGATTTCGAACTTTTATCGGTTTACATGAGATCATAACAACCTCCTAAAGAGTGACATCCAGATGTTTCAGTCTGGTCCTAAACTGCAATGCGTATGCATATATCAGGGCTAGGGTCGTGTCAACCCTTGGGATCGTCGTAGATTCTATCCCAGCAGGCAATTGAAGAGCTATGGAATTGATGTCAGCACCCTCTCCGTCAAGTAAATCCCAACAAACAGCGACTCCGCATTCTCAGCCTTTTAGCAGAA
The DNA here is from genome assembly GCA_022545745.1 of Deltaproteobacteria bacterium. Next base: position 3,240 of record JACZQL010000167.1, read on the forward strand.
AGGCGTCATATAAAAAGCGGCGTGAAGAATATCCCCACGCCGCTTTAGACTTGAACGCACTGCGTTTAGCAGGATCCTAAGAAACGGGTTATAAGGGCGAGACCATCGAATTAATCACGGCCCGTGGCGAGGTCTGTGCCAGGTGTGACCCTTGGAAAATTTCTGATCGTCAACGCGGTATCGACTCCCCAGGGATTGCCGAAAATGATTTTACGTTGATGAGAAAGGAGAGAAATGCTGGGGATAGACTGGGGCCGTATTGCTGGCAAAAAGGGTATGTACGAGGAGCAGGAGTCGGATCCGCGATCACTCTGGCAGACTGCGCCATTGAGCTAGCAGCTTTCCATAGCCTCGAATGTCGTATCTCAGACCAAGTTTGGAAAGCATGAACCACAGCATGGCTGGGTTACTAGCCACGACCGTGGTATCTAACTCCTTTTCGATTCTGTCCAGTACTTTTATCGGATCCAGGACTGCCCCTTGAAAGTAGATGGCCTCTACATTTTCACCTTGGCCAAAGAGCGTCTTAGTCAAGCTGTAGACTTCGTCCGGACTGAGCCGACTGGCTTCGGTCTTGTGGCGAAACTCCTGCGGAGCAGTGGCGTTGATTTCTGCCTTGGCTAAGTAAGCGCAGACCATTTCATTGAGGGCTTTATCAAAAGGAGTCATCAAGAGGACCTTCTTGGACTGAAAGGCCTTGAGGGCATAAACGCAGGAGTTCAGCGCCGTAGTGACCGGGATATTTAGTGTGGCTGTCAGGTCCGTTAGTAGTCCCGGATTGAGAAGCTCCGTTGGCGCTCCACCGACCATCAACCCATCCCACCTATTGTTTTTCACAAGGTCGTTGATTCTCGCGATGGCAATTTCCTTCTTCCCCTGCAGTTTGTAGAGCGAATCTCCATGGAATCCTAAGCCTTTGAAATCGACCTCGATATCTTCGGGGATGAAAGCTTTGAAGCCGCTGTAGTGAGGGCTAGACGATGACCCCGAACTGACGAATCCTATTCTTGCCCGGGTAGTCTTTTCCAAATTAATAATCCTCCCTTCTCATCTGACACTTGCTATCTGGCGAATCAAGCCAGCAGTATGTGGCTCTCGTTTTTCGTAGATAAGAAGTTCTGCCATAATGTTCCCTTTCTTCGATTTGCGAAACGGTGGATCAAATAGGTGCTTTAACCTAGAGATCAATTCATCGACTATCTATTCATGAATGTCGATGAATACACAATCGGGGTCAGACAGGTGAAACTTCCCGTAGCGGCAGGTTGCCAGCAGAGCGAGTCGCGCCTCTCCCTCAGGCCCTACCCCCACTGGTTGTGCGGCGCTGGACGGGTCGGATTTCTCCAGCTTTTCTAGATCTTCTTTAACAGCGTCGATGCTTTCTACTTTGAAGCCGACATGGTCCATGCTGGGTCTTTCGATCCCCGTGTCTTTGAAGTTCGTGATGTCCCAAGCAGAGATCACCATAGTCACCCTGCCATCGGTGAGGTAATAATTAGGATCCTCCAGTGCTTTGTCTTCCTCTTCCAGTTCAAAAATCTCCTGATAAAAACGTGCAATCGCCGGTGGATCAAGGACACGTAACACAAAGTGGTCAACATAGCGCTGGGCCGACCTATCGTCGGCGGCGTAAATACCTCGTCTATTTTTCATGTCCCTTTGCGAAAGGTCGAAAATGTTCCCAGCGGGATCGTGAGTTCCTATTGCCGCGAAAGGACGATTGGAAGGTCGCTTGAGGATCTTGATCTTCGGATATTTATCCCGGATTCGGTTGCATGCGGCTTCCGTATCATCGACCTCTATGCCAAAGTGGTCCAGCGCCG
>JACZQL010000168.1 GCA_022545745.1 Deltaproteobacteria bacterium
ATGGCTCCTCCTGCCAACTAATCGAGTACTTACACACCTTGAAACGGTCTTACCCAGGGGCTCCGATATTGCTCCATATCACAGGTAACTGGGCTGTCAATAAGGAAAGGACATTTTTAGGAAAAGTGTGGTTCCCTGAGTTGAAAACCCCGGTCCTGGCAAGGGATTGAGCGTGCCTTTACCGGAGCTGCCATCCCTTCCCCTCGACAAGCTCGGGGTGGTGAGCAAGGTCGAACCACGCTTCAGTGGCCCCTCGGCTCCCCCAGACAGACACGGTCGAGGAGACATCTCGCACCACACTTTATGACTGACAGCCTAAGGAAGGGACAAACGTAGGACCACCAAGGGTTGAACCCGATTCCAAAGGGGATTATCCCTATCCCCACACCTGACGCGCTGTCTCCACCACAACCTCCAGCTTTCTCTTTTGGTCATCCTCGCTGATCAGGTTACCCACCACATCAGAGGCAAACCCACACTGTGGACTGATGGCCAGCTGTTCGAGAGGCACATACCGGCTTGCCTCATCGATACGGTGACTGAGATCGTCAGGTGTCTCCATCTCGGGGACCTTGGTGCTAACCAGCCCCAGGACGACCACCTTGCCCTTGGGCACAAATCGTAAGGGCTCAAATGTCCCAGCCCGCTCAGTGTCGTATTCCAACAAGAATCGGTTGTGGTTTAACTCCGCAAAGAGTCTCTCTGCAATGGCATCGTAGGTTCCCTCGCGATGCCACATGCTCCGCTGGTTTCCCCGGCACAGATGGATCCCAAAGGTCAATCCTTCAAAACCTCGAATGATCTCATTGTCAGCCCTAAGGGAGCGATTAAAGTTCTCCATGGGATCTTCCCCCCGTTGGCGCATCTCATGGAGAGCGGATGGGTCCACATAGGCGGTATAACCGGGGGCATCCAGCTGGATATAATTGCAACCGGCTCCCCTCAAGCCACGCACCATTTCACGCTCGATCTCCACCACACCGGCCATGAAATCGTCCATGGTTGGGTAGACCGAGGTGGAGGCCTTGAAATCGAACCGCTGGCCTATACGGTCAGGCCCAATGAGTGTTACCTTGGCCGGCCTTTTCGCCACACGGCTAAGGAAGACATACTCCTCCAAGGGAGCATTCCGCACGAGTCGTAATGGCTCTACAACGGGTCGACGTTGGGCCACTGCGGTCCCCTTTGCCTCGCGGTTTGGAATTTCCCAGCGTTGAAGTGGACTAGAGCCCTCGACCCTTCTTTCATAGAATTGGATATCCGCTCGACCCGTGTCAAATCCCGTGACAGAAGTCCCAAAGCTGTCCTGGAAGTTAAGCCGACGGAACTCGCCGTCGGTGACCACGTCCAACCCGACACCCTCTTGCATTTCCACCGCCTGGCGTATGGCGTCATTCTCCACACGGCGCAACTCATCGGCGCCGATTTCCCCTAGATCGTAGCGGGTACGGACCTGCTTGAGATGAGCGGGACGGAGAAGACTCCCGACAATATCGGTCCTAATTTTTGCTAGGTCACTCACATCGGCACCTCACATCGAAAAATTAGTTTCACAAGCGATCCACACCTGGAGAAGATTCCCTCTTCTCAAGGGCGGACCGATTCAATCTTTTGCAATGAGAAATGCCCTCAAAGGAGGGGCTATTCAGCGAAGGTAACGGGCCACTATAATTTTACTTTTTCAGCGTACAGGTTTTCGATGAAGCCAATGGCCTTGAGCTCGTCCAAAAAGCGTAGATCAAACAAATCGTCCGTCTTTAGCTTCCTCGCCTTCCGATCAATCACAGTGGCCGCATCGATGATTGCCTGCACTGACTCTGGATTAGGGACAGGCCAGGGTTCCAGTTGAGCCGCATAGGAGGCATACATGGTCTCGAGGGCAGCGGGATCAGCGACAGAGACATGTTCTCCTATGATCCTAATGCTCTCACTCGGGTGGGTTAAAAAATAGTGAATGGCTGTCAGGTACCCTTTCATAAAGCGCCTGAAGGATTCATAATCTCTGTTAATGTTGGAACGGGTTGTCATCAAGAGTGACGAAATGATGGGGACCTCTTTCACATCGAGCACCTTGAGCCCCAGCTTTTCTGCCTCGAATGCGACATTGGGGCTTAAGGGGGCACCTTGGATGAGGTTCTTTGCGAGGGCAGCTGCCCGAGCCGGCGAGTACCCTACGGTCACCATTTCCACCTCTTGGACCGGATCGATCCCAGCACGCCGCAGGACGACCCTGGCAATGAGATCCGATCTCCCCCCCAGTCTCGACATGCCGACCTTTTTCCCTTTGAGCTGTTTGATGGATTGAATTTCGGACGAAACACCAAATCTGTAATGAGTTTGGTTCACATGGGAACCAAGGAAGACAATATCCTGTCCTCCGATGATGTGCTGCATGGCAAGGACGGGATTGCCCGAACCAAAGAATATATCAACGCCAAGCAAGGCTTGAATCCCACCAATCGACGGGTCCTGAATAAAGATTTCTTCTACTTCAACTTTATACTGCTTAAACAGGCCGGCCTGATTGCCCACCCAAGCAACCGTGGTCGCAACACCAACACCGTCATAGGCCAGTCTTAATTTTTTTAGTTTTTGTTCCCCAAAGGCCGAGGAAGCACACAGCAAAAATGCGCACACCCCGGTGGCAAGAAATCTGATCCATTTCCTGAATGATTTCATGGCCAAAGATCCCCTTCCTATATAAATAGGATACCTGCACCCCTGCCACCCCCCTCGCGCTCCAGGTCACCTCGCTGTCGGCCCTACAGCCTTCATTTCTCTTTTTACTAGATCTGCGAGCATCCCCACGAAAATGGGGTGGTCATTGACCGCGGTGGCACGATGGAAACGAAGCCCAATCTTCTCGGCCACTTTCCGCGCCTCCAGATCTAGGTCGTACTGAACTTCTACATGCTCACAGACGAATCCGATGGGGACCACCACTACGTCTTCGCAGCCCTTCTTGGCCAGATCGCGCAGCACATCGCAGATGTCCGGTTCCAGCCAGGGGTCTCTCGGCGAGCCGCTACGGCTCTGATAGGCCACCGACCAATTTGTATGACCAACCCCTTCCGCCACGGCCCGTGCTGCCTCGGTGAATTGGGACGCATATTGAGATCCTCCTGCCATGGACTTTGGAATGCTATGGGCCGTGAAGACGACAGGTGTCGCCTGCTGTTTAGCTGGCGTAACCTCGGATAGGGCACCGGTCAAAGTAGTCGCTACGGCATCGATAAAAAGGGGATGACTGGCCCATCCCGAAGTGAATGAGACCTCTGGTGCCCCGCGACCTACCTTCCCACAGGCGACACCAACATCGCTCATATAGCGATCCCAGGAGGCTTCGGCCTGAAATGCGGCAAGGATGATGCCCAGCGCACGGCGGTGGCCCTTGTTTTTCATCTCGGTCAACGTCTCATGAAGGAAGGGGTGCCAGTTGCGCATGCCAACATAGACAGGGAGGGGAATTCCATCATCCGCTAAAAGTCGGGCCAGGGCACCAGCCTGGCGAAAGGTAAGCTCGTTGAGCGGCGAGCGGCCACCCATCAGTTCATAGTGGTGAGTGACCTCTTCGATACGATCTTTTGGGATGTTACGCCCCGCGGTGACGACCTCAAGAAAGGGGCGAATTTCCTCTGGTTTTTCGGGTCCTCCAAAGGCGATTAAAAGGATCGAGTCAAACACACTCATTATAGAGAGTTGGAATCATATACGATTCCGCAATGCATGAATAGAGACAGGCTTCCTTGCGGAAGGGACGGGGGGAACTGGATAACGCGGAGAACTCAATTGAGGGGGAAGCATGAACCCCCCCCTCAGCTTAAGTTCAAAGTCACAGGAAAGGAAAAAAGCAAACGCTCTAAAGCGCGCTTATTTCTTTTTCTTCTTAGCTGCCTTGGCCTTCTTGAAGACCAGTTTGCCTACGGCAAGCTCATTGCCATCATCATCGACCGCGGTCATCTCATGCGTGCCTATGGTCACAAGCTTCCTGCGAATTTCCCGATTCAGGGTCCATACGGTGGCGAAGGATCCGTTCGCATTGGCTATGGGCCGAGGCTTTACCAGATAGCTGATGTCCGAGAGCACACCACCCATCATGATGCGCAGCCCGATCTCCTGATTGGGCTTGAAACCCGAGCCAGTGATAAAGGCCTGGACCCTTCTCTTGTACTCGACCTTTTTCGGCAATATGGTCACTTCCGGCCCGGCCATTCCGGCTGCTATGGCTACCGAGTCCTGCGCGCCACTCAACCACGCAACTGGAGCTGCGCTGCTCAGGACAGAAAGAAAGAAGGCTGCACCAAGGATTGCTGCAATCCTGGTTAGTCTTGTTTTGTGAATCATTGCCGTACCTCCCGCTAAAAATTTTCGAAGCGAAAAGCAGTATAGTAACACAAAGTATTCCTTGTCAAGGGGGGGTCTATGCCACCCGTGACTTTTTTATTCCGCTCCCTTTTGGGACCCAAATACGCGTGGCGGCCCCTTTGTCTGAGATGTGCTTGATTTCGCCCCTCACATCATTATAAAGTGAAAATATGTTGGAGTTGTTGTTTTTTGAAGCGTTGATAAGGAGAAGCGGATATGGAGCTGCCGAAATGCCAGAAGTGTAATGATGGCCTGTTGATCCCGTTATCCGACTATGGGCAGGAGGGAGCTTCCGTGACGTTCAAGGCCTGGGCGTGCACCAACCCAGAGTGTGGATTCTCTCTCAGGGTTGACAAGGGAGAGGTCACCTACGGGAAAAAAATCGATCACAAGCATTAACGGAAGTCCCCTCAACTTTAAAGCCCAAAAGTGGGAATGGTGACTGAAACGTCTTCCTACCCATCACTGGTGCCTCTTTAACATCTATCCCATTAGATTCATCATCCCTTTTACGTTTCCTGGACTTGTGTCACCCATGGCATCCCCTCCTAACAGGCTGCTGAAAAAGACTCATATGCCACCAGCCTGCCGTAAGCAGGCGTTTAGGATAGTTGCGCTCCAGCGCTGCGGGAATCATTCCCGCTCCAAGCGGAGTCGCTCCAACGTACCGCCTAAGTACGCCTCC
>JACZQL010000169.1 GCA_022545745.1 Deltaproteobacteria bacterium
ACGGCCGTCGTCATCCGCATCGTCCCAGGAGAAGGTGATCGTGATCGGCGCATTGAACGTGGTGCCCTCTGGCTGAATGTCCACGCCGAACACGCCCAGCGCCTGACCCAGGTTGGAGGTCAGCTCAAAGTTCGAGCCGGTATCGGTGATCGAAATCGTCGTGTCTTCATCCAATGCCCCAGGATCTACCTCGATGGTCACATCGCCCTTAGTCAAGTCCAGCTTCGCTCGTCCGCGGGCCCGAGTGAACTTTTTGGAGTAGGATTTCGACCATCCAAGGTTGACCACAACGTTGTGGTCGCCACCATTCTTTTCATGCCGGGCGATCCACTTTGCATAGGCGGCTTCAAGCCTATTGGCGGTACCCCCATGGGCAAAAGCAGAGGCAGAGTCTAGTTGTGGCCTTTCGTCGTGATGGCCACAGCTTGCAAGCAGGCAAACAGCAAACACCGTCACCAACCCGACCACCACAATCTTATAAAACTTCTTCATGGTGATCCTCCTTTGCGCCATCACCTCGAGGACTCACTAAGCCTGTGGAGTCCCATAAGGGCTGATTCAAATACGGCGATGACTGACAAGGACTAATGGCAATCTTTGTGCCAGAAGGATCCTGGCGCCCAAAAGTGTCCTGAATCACAGGCGGTTTTAACTCAGGGGGTTGAATTGATTGGACCAGAGAGCGGGATCAAATTTGCGACTCCATCTCACCTTGCGAAAAGTCACAATGATTCAATGATGGGAGAAGAATGGGTCTGTTCCTACTTTCCAGTGCTTTTCGTCCCTGTCAATAAAGAAGCGGGAATGCTATGCAGAGGTGATGACCCAAGCACGAAAAGGACGTTCTTATTTCAAGCTCTTGGATGCCTTGAATGAATCGGGGTGCCCCACTTTCTTATGACCGAGGAGCACTTTTCCAACCATCCCAACTTCCATCTGCTGCTGGAGGTCCAGGCAGACAAGGCGAAGTCCCTAAGGGACAAGCTCGAACGGTTCATTGAAAAGCAGGATTACCGTCATCCGCAGAAAGTCACTTCCGATGAGGCAAAGGCGGGCAGGGTTGCCATGGAGTTCCTGAACGGAAAACCTGGGACCTTTGGCAGCGAGATTCAGCGCGAACCTTCAAGGCACGGGCCCGGTCGCTCGTGTCGATAGAGCTGCCAGCTTGTTTCTCAAGGGTTTCACTCAATGAGATGGTTTGACGTTGTTATCGTCGGCGCAGGCCACAATGGCCTGGTGACCGCAGGTTACCTTTCACGTTGGGGCCTAAAGGTGTTGGTTCTCGAGCGGCGGGAAGTCGTCGGGGGTGCGTGCGTCACCGAGGAACCGCGGCCCGGATATCGGGTCTCCACGGCGTCCTACGTGTGCAGTTTGCTGGATCCCAGAGTCATCGACGATTTGGAGCTGAAACGTTTCGGCTATGCCATTTTTCCCAAGGACCCGGCCTCCTTTACGCCTTTGCCTGACGGCCGATCCTTGCTTTTCTGGCAGGATCAGAAAAAGACCTTTGATGAAATCGCGAAGTTCTCACGGCACGACGCCGAGCAGTATCCGATCTATGAAGAGCTCATCAACCGCTTGGCGGTCTTTGCCGAATCCCAATTTAGCAGGACGCCGGCCAACTTATTCCCCACGGCCTTGGACGATTGGAAGAGAATGTTCGTCCTTGGCGGGGAACTGTTACGCCTCGGATGGGGAGATTTAGCCAGGCTCACCAAGGTCCTACGATGGAGCGTTCAAAGTTTTTTGGATGATTATTTTCAATCCGAGGTTGTCAAGGCAACCCTTGCAACAGACGGGGTCATTGGATTCAACGGCGGACCTTCGACGCCGGGCTCGGCCTACGTGCTGTTGCACCACTGCATGGGGGAAGTGGGGGGGAAAAGAGGTCTCTGGGGTTTTGTCAAAGGCGGTATGGGCGGCATCACGCAGGCCCTCAAAAGATCTGCTGAATCGAAGGGTGTGGTTATTCAAACCGACGCATCCGTAGCAAAAATCAGGTCCCGTTCCGGCAGGGCCATGGGAGTGGTCCTCAGTAACGGCGATGAGATAGCGGCCCAGATTGTAGTATCCAATGCCGATCCCAAGCAGACCTTTCTGGAACTCATGGATAAAGGAGACCTGCCACCTTCATTTCGCGCTAGCATCGACGGAATAAAAATGGAGGGTAATGCCATGAAGGTCAACCTGATCTTGGAGGAGCTCCCGAATTTTACGGCCTATCCCGGGATTGAGGTAGGGCCTCAGCACAAAGGGACCATTCACATCTGCCCCAGCTTGACCTACATGGAGGAGGCGTGGCGAGACGCCGAGCAGGGGATCCCTTCAAATAACCCGATGCTCGAGTGTTGCATTCCAACGACCTATGACGATTCGCTGGCTCCGCCTGGTAAACACATCATGTCAATCTTTGTCCAGTACGCACCTTACCGCCTCAAAGCGGGGACCTGGGATGACCTCCGGGACAGCTACGCGGATCGTGTCATCGAGACGTTGGGAAATTATGCCCCCAATATCAAAGGCGCGATCATAGACCGGCAGGTCTTAACCCCGCTAGATCTCGAGAGGGAGTTCGGACTGACCCATGGCAACATCTTTCACGGGGATATGGTCTTGAGCCAGCTCTTCTCTCTCCGCCCCTTGCGGGGGTGGGCGCAGTACCGAACGCCTGTCCATAACCTATATCTATGTGGGTCTGGAACCCACCCCGGTGGCGGCGTGACGGGATTGCCCGGTTACAACGCGGCAAGGGAGATCATGATTGATATAAAGTCGAAAGGCGCATAGGGCATAGCGACGAAGACAGCGAAGCGCATACGCAGAGCGCAAAGTGCGAGAAACAGTGGGCAGAGGGCAGTTAGCAGTTTGCAGCAAATGCGGGTCCACAGACTACAGGACTACGGACAACCAGGAAACAGAACGTAGAGCGCAAAGCGCAGAGCGTGAGGAAGAAACAAGTAACGAATTGAAAGCAACAAGTAAATGGTAAAAAGGGTTCTTTACCGCTTGGCATTTTTAAGAGAGGATAGCCTGTGAGTAGTACGGAGCACGGGGGAGGTATATACTCACGACAGAATTTTCTTTCCATCTATGTCCCGGCCATGACCCTTGCCGTAGGCACCGGGATCGTGGTCCCAGCCATTCCGGTATACGCCAAGTCCTTCGGAGTCTCGTTTGAAGTTGCCTCTCTTGTAATCATCGTCCATCAACTGGGCGTTGCCCTCTCGAGCTATCCGGTCGGCCTGCTGATCGACCGCATCGGGCGCCGGAAGATCTTGCTCACCGGACCCGTGCTCCTTGCAATCTCAGGGTTCCTGATCACCATAGCGCAATCGTTCCCGGAGTTATTGGTCTATCGGTTCATCGGGGGTGTTGGAGAACAGATGTGGCAGATCAGCCGGCTGGCGATGATTGCCGACACAGGGGCGGATCGGGAACGAGGCCGCCAGATCACGACCATGAACGCAATGCAAAATGCCGGACGACTCTTCTCGCCCGCCCTTGGGGGGCTGCTCGCCGGATTCTGGGACATCCGTGCGCCGTTCATTGCCCATGCACTGCTGTCCCTGATGGCCATCATCCCAAGTTTCAAGCTGGTGCAAGAGACGGCACCCCATTTGGCCAAGGGTGCCGGTCGCGAACGGACCCAGACCGACGCGACACCGGCAGCGAGCTTTCGGACGTTGCTCACCTACCAGGTAGTCATCTTTTTTGTTGCCCAGTTTTTCGCGTCGCTGACACGGGCTCCGATTTTCTCCGGCCAGCTGAACCTCTACGGGGCTTATGTATACAACCTATCACCTCAGACCATCGGAATCCTCGCAACCTCCGTGACCGCCATTGCCATCCCCATCACCATCGCCGCGGGTTACATCATGGACCGCTACGGGAGAAAGGCCACTCTGGTGCCTGGATTCTCATTGCTCGCGGTGGCTCTTGCCTTCCTCAGTTTTACGGATTACGCGGGCTCGTCATTCGGGATGTTCGTTCTGGCCTATGTCTGTGTCTATACCAGCAACGGAATTACCGGGGGCAACATGCAGACGCTGGGGTCGGACATCGCGCCCGAGAAGGCCCGAGGGAAGTTCTATGGTATCTGGCAAACCATAGGAACCATCGGGGCTCCGGGCAGCACCTCTATGTTCGCGGTGCTGTCTGGCAGTTTGGGTTACTGGTCGGCCTTTGTGTTCCTCGGTATGATGGCGGGTTGCACGGCACTAATTCTCGGCACGCAGGTGCGGGAGCGGTGGCGGGAGAAGCCGGCAACTACCGTGACCTCGTAAAAGAATTCAAGAAAGTTTTTCGCGCCTAATTGCTTTTGACGCTTTGCGCTCTGCGCTTAGCGCTTTGCTGTTCCTCCCTCTGCGTAAATCTGCGTGAGTCTGCGGTTATTTTCTTAAAGAGCTATTTGTCTACATTTAGCTGCGGTTAATAACTTTTGAGGTTTTCTGCCGTATCATGGGTTTTCGCACGTCCTGCACCAGGTTCATCACCAGCATCGCCGCAAGGAAACTGGTGGACATTACGGTAAAAGCCACCTTGAAACTGTAGGTCTGGAACAAATAGCCGGTCACGATGGTCCAGACGGGAGCCGATAAAAAGCCCAGGAAAAAATAGAGGCTGAAGGCTGCGTCTTGGTCCTCCTCGGACACTGAATCGGCCACCATGGCTAGAGTGAGACTCCCACGGGAATGAGTGACCATGCCAAAGAAGGTGACATTGAGCAAAATCAACAACGCGTTAGGCACCTGCCAGGCCAGTCCGAGGGCACCCAGCCCCGAGAGCAGGAGCGAGGCCTGAGTCACCCGCTTGCGGGAGCCGCGGTCAGAAAGCCACCCGAGAAGGAGAGGTCCAGCAAGGCCGCCCAGCTGGAATAGGAACAGGACCAGAATCGTGAATTTGATATCAAAACCGAAATCCCGCTCCAGGTACAGGGGCAGATAAGTCGGCATCACCTCACCCCGACCCGCACCGCCCACGAGAAACACGAGGGCGATCAGCATGAAGTTGCGGTTACGCAGAAGCCGTAGGTAGCTTGCCATGCTG
>JACZQL010000170.1 GCA_022545745.1 Deltaproteobacteria bacterium
TAACCCTCATCGTTTTTCCTTTATAGAAATCCTCCTGTGCGAAACTCTGTACGGGCAAAAAAATGATGGATAACCCTACTAACAGGATTGGGAGCAAAGCCACCAAAGACTGTAATAATCTTCCTTTATTCATTTCCCGATCCTAGAAAACTGTGGCACGTTGCCAATAGCCGGCCAGGACCTTCCACGCCAGGGCGAAGCCTCCGAAAGAGGACTTATGCAAACCACAGGACAAGGCGCCACTCGGGTAATGGACTCCGAGATGCCGCGGGAGAATAATCTGGCCATGAATCCCCTGGGCTTCTTGGCCACTACGATGACATCGAAGTCTTGATGGGCGGCGACCCAGACGATTTCACTGGGTACCTTTCCCAGGGTTATCTCAGCACGCCATCGAAGTTGGCTAAGCTGGCCATCAAAGTTATGGCCGATGAAGTTGTTTAGCTTAGATGTCATCTGTGCAAAAAGCTTATCGACCAAAAAACCGGGAACTCGATTGGACTTAAAATTCTCTTGGAACAACACTGCCATTTGCTGAATCTCAATAGCTGGTATCGCAGCCACATGGAGGAATACCAGTTCAGCGTGGTTTTGCTGTGCCAGTGAAATGGCATAGGCAACACCGGCTTTCGATTCGCTGGGAAAATCCACTGGACAAAGAATTTTTCGAATCATTTGCAGTTGGGCGTCTCTCACCACAAGGGTTCGCCCGTCAAGCTGGGTACCGTTCAGGGCTTCGACTGCTTTGCCAGCCTCGGCCTGTGCGCTCATAACGACAAAGCCGTAACCCCGGGACTGGCGAGTGAATCTGCCTTTGATCACACGGGTAGACTTAACGCTACCGTTGCTCGAAAACATCTCTTTTAACTGTCCGTCCGAAACCGAATAGGGCAATCCCCCGATGTAAAGTTCTTTGCTCATCTATGTCCTCCTTGATTTAGTCGCACTAATACAATGTAGTTACACCAATAGCGGTGAACCCATGTAAGTTGCTGAAATTATTGTTTGAAGATCTCTAGCTCCAGAGATCTAACGACCACTTCTCCAGCCACAGGTAGGAGCTAAACTGCTGGGGCATGAATTCAGTAGATAATATAATATACAAAATTCATTGACTTTGGTCAAGCGCCCCCTGGAAAAAAAGGGGAACTTGATGTAAAAAGGTGGGTTTCTCTCGCTCAAATGGTGTCAATAGATTAATTTTGGGAGGTTATATGCAAAATCAGAGTTCTCTCATGTCGTTGTTGCTCGGCGCTGTGTTAATTTCATCCGTTTTCCTATTTATGGGCGCGAGTAAAGGGAAAAATGACGGTCAGTATCAAATGACCGTAACGCGAGATGGACTGTACGTGATTGACAGTACAACTGGTAGAATTAAGGTGATTAAGACCCTTCGAACGAAGTGGGAATCGGGGACAACCGTGTTGGACTGGGACTCAAACTATACCAAGCTAAAATCCTACAAGGAAAAATAAACGATCCCTGTTGAGAAGCGCGAGTATGCTTTAATACGCGCGGTAACCTGTCCTCGAAATAAAAGCCGTGAGGTTTTGAGTATTGCACTGCAACAGCGAAATGGTACCGAGCTGAATGGCTAGAAAATAATTTTAACCATGCTGATGTATGTGCGTGAATGACCCCGAAGAGGCTGCAGGTGTTTCCTTGAGCCCAGGTAGTACTAGCCGAGTAGCTTGTCGCTGGACTTGATATATTCGGCTGTGCGGTAGGCAAGGGCGCCGATGGTGGGCGTCGCGGCATAGCCGCTCATACTCGGAAAAACCGAGGAGCCAACCACAAAGAGGTTCTCCACGTCGTGGGTCTGGCAGTAGCCATTTACAACTGACTTCTTCGGATCTTCGCCCATGCGAACCCCGCCTGCCCAACGGCTGCCGCGGTTGCTGGGTTTGGTCCAAACATGGCTCGCACCGGTCTCCCGCATAATCCCTTCACACTTCTCGCCGAGGAAACGCCACATGCAGTGCTCGTTTTGGTGGAAGCTGAAGGTGACCCGGGGCAGAGGGATTCCCCAGGCGTCCTTACGCACCGGATCCAGGTCCACAAAGTTGTCCTTATGGGGGAGAGTTTCAGGGTGCATACCAATGTCGAAGCACCGGGTATAATAGCGGGCGAGGTTCTCCTTGTATTTTTCGCCCCAACGAGGCCAACCGGGAGGAACGACGTCGCATCGCTCGATGGGCGTGCCGCCGCCACTCGTACCGATGGTGGCGCCGCGGATGAATCCCAGGCCGGCATGGTCGAAGTTATTGCCGTTAAAATCGTCCATTCGCATGCCGCCGTTGGGGCCAATAAATCCGTTGATGATGGTATCGTCAAAGAGGCCCGTTGTGCGGACGTCTCCGTGGGCCATAATATAACGGCCCACAAGCCCGCTGGAATTGGCGAGGCCTTTTTTACCCTCTCCAGAGAGCAGCAGCAGTCGGATGTTTTCGTACAGAAACCCGGCGAGAATGATCATTGTGGCGGATTGCTCAACGACTTGTCCGTCTGGGTCGAAGTAAGACACGCCCTTGGCCCGCCCGCCAGGGCCTGTGTTCACGCGGAAGACCTTGCAGCGCGTGCGCAGATCCAGGTTGCCTGTCTCGAGCGCAACTGGGATCACGGTGAAAGGCGAGGAGGTCTTGGCATGCACATGGCAACCGTAGTTGTTACACTGGCCGCAGTAGACGCACCCAGGACGCTCGGGGATGCGTTGGTCGTACGGCGCAGGTGGTTTGTACGCCTGTGACAGGATGCCCTGGGGGGTCTCGTACGCGTGGTAGCTGAGACGCGAGCAGGCCTCGCCGAATAGTTTCGTCCGGGTGCTTGGACGCAACTGAGGCAAGGGGTAGTCTTTTCGGCGTGGGCCTTCGAAGGGGTTGGCACCGGACTTCCCTGAGACGCCCATTTCCCACTCAAACCGTTCATAATAGGGCTCGAGGTCGTCATAGGTGATGGGCCAGTCGGCAATGTTGTAGCCTTTTAGGTCGGCGCCGGCTCGTTTGGCAATGCCGCCTTGCACATCGTTCGTGCAAACTTTGAAGTCGTCCGGCGTGAATCGGGTAGCGCTGCCCGTCCAGATCATCAGTCCGCCGCCGACGCTATTGCTCGGTGAGGTAGTGTACTGGAGTCGTGTCTTAGCGCCCCGCGCAGGCCGAATGCTGATTGGTTCGTGCTTGACGCGTTCTTCGAGTTGCCTTCTGGCAATGGCGCGAATGGAATCCTTGTAAGCGTAGTTCTCGAATTCGAGGAGCGGGCCCCGCTCAAGCCCCACGACCTTGAGTCCGGCGGAAGCGAGCTCCTTGGCCATGATGCCGCCCACTGCGCCCATACCCACGATGCAAACATCAACGGGATTTGGCACGCCACTCCTCCTCGTTTGGATAGGGCCGGTCCACTGCGACTGGCTCCAAATCCACGCGCTGGTTGATGTACGAATCGGAATAACCAAATTGGTGACCGGGGAAGCCCACCAGTCGCCAGCCCACCATGTCACGGTTCCCTCCGTATGCAGGCTCGCCAAGCACGCCCTCCATCGTGTGGGTGCGAAGCATCTCGAAGAAGTCGGAGGCTTGGCTGAAGTCGGGGACCCGGCCGGCCTCAAAATCCGCAAGCACTGCGTCCTGATCGGTAACGGCAATGCGCAGAAAGCCAACACCAAATCGGCGCTTTGCATGGCGGTTCAAGGCGCGGCACCCGCTGCGGTAAAGCGGGGCGAGTTCGGGGAATGCCTCGTCAAGCAGCCGTTTGATGTAATTGATCACGCCCGCTTCGGAGGCACCCGGAGTTGAGGTGGTGGGGAAAATTCGCGTAGCGGCCGCTTCTATTAGGGCTACGTGCATTTTGATCATTGCTTCACTGGTACTAGGTTTGTCGCTCATATTGGAGTGAAGAATATTCGATAACGGAATAGTCTGTCAATCCGTCAGGTAGAGGGGAAGGCGTACTTTTTACTTTTTAGGAGGTTTTTGTTTTGTGCCACCTTTCTTTTGAACGGTGTCAAAAAACCCCCACAACAGGTTTCGAGAGACCCAACCTTGGTCGCCTTCGTCGGTCCGCACCTTGACCCAATCGCCTTTTTTGGCCAGTATTCGAAACGCCACACCCTTGTCAGCGGTCAATACAATGGGGTGATCGGTCCCTGGGCCTTGACGCACATTGGCCCTTTTCACCTTCACCGCGGCAGCGGGTTGCTTATCTGTCAGGGGGCCATAGATCCAATCCTCGTATCCTTCAAAGTCCTTCACCTTCAGCCAACGGCCCTTCCGACTGATGACCTGGTAGGGGAAGTTTTCCGGAACCTTTCCTCTCTTGCTGAACTTTTTGCCTGGGCCGGAGCGGACATTGGCAATCTTTACTTTGACTCGTACCATCTCCGCTGCCCAGGATAGTCCCTGCAGGGAGACCAGACAGACGAGAACGCTTACTATGATAACCCTGAGCAAGCGAGGCCCTTGCCGAATGTCCTGAACTTTCACTTTTAATTCCGTATGATGCCTAGTGATGTCGTCAAAACTTTGATGCGTCATGCAATTTCCTTAAAACCGACCCGCAATTCTGTCAAGACAAAATCGATTGGGGTAAATTATTAACAGTTCTATATTTATCACATCCTCAATCAAAATCGTACTATCATGAGTCGCTTCGCCCGCTTGCATAGCATAAATTCTCCTGTTAATCCCTCTATGACAGCCTGTCTGTCTCGGGAATTGGGGTTCGTTCTTTGTGGGCCTTGTTGAAGCATAGCCCGATTAAAACTGTTCCCGCAGGAGATTTTAGTTGGCCAGAAGCCCTAAACACGAGGAGACCAAAAACTGCCAGGTTTTTGTTTTACTTATTCTTTTTTTCGCTCTGGCTGGGATGGTTGGATGTGCTCCCCCTATTGGTGTATTAACCGCCACCCCTGACAACGTCTATGAGAACATCAACGCAAATGTGCTCAATCGAGGAACTCCCAGCACGGCCTCTTTGCAAATCCTCGAGCGCTATGGGTTGAGAGACCTCTTTGAAATTGCTCCCATTGA
>JACZQL010000171.1 GCA_022545745.1 Deltaproteobacteria bacterium
TGCGCTAGCTATAATCGGCCTAATCATCTATCAGCGGGCCATAGCCAAGTCCGGAAGGTACGCCACCGTGACGGGAAAGGGATTCCGTCCTCGCCTTATCTCCCTGGGGAAATGGCGCCCGCTGGCCGGAGGATTTATTGTTTTCTTCCTCTTTGTCTCAATGATCCTACCCTTTTTGGTGCTCCTCTGGGCCTCCCTATTGCCCTTTTACCAACCCCCATCGGCTGAGGCCGCCGCACTTATAACCATGAAAAACTACCAGCACCTCTTTTCCCAAGACCTTTTTTATTTGAGTCTCAAAAATACCCTGATCCTCGCCACAACGGTGAGCGTTGGTGGAATGTTTCTCGCGACCCTGGTCTCATGGATTGTCATCCGACTTAAACCTCGGGGGGCCACCGCTCTCGACACCCTTGCTTTCATCCCCTATGCAGTTCCCGGCATCGCCATGGGATACGCCTTTATGATCTTCTTCTTGTCTTTCCCCAACCCAATCTATGGCACCCTCTGGATCCTCGTCCTGGCCTACCTGGTCAACTTTCTACCCATAGCGACCCGTTTCACCCATGCCGGGATCACCCAGATTCGCGCTGAGCTGGAAGAGGCTGCCACCACATCAGGTGCGGGACTCCTGACGGTTGTCCGCCGTATCATTCTTCCCCTCATCCTCCCCACCATGTTGGCGGGTGGACTCTATATCTTCATCCTTTCGGTGAAGGTCTTATCCATGGCTGCCATCCTCTGGCAACCGGACTCTATCATCCTCCCTGTCTACCTCATGAGCACCTGGACTAATAATTCGATCCCGGCGGTGGGCGCTCTATCCGTAGTCATTATTGTCATCATTACGATCCTCACTGTGACGGCACGGATTCTAGGCCAGCGCCGAAGCTACGTCCAGGAAATGTAGCAATCGCCCTGATTTTATCGACCGGCCTTTTCGCCTGCAAAATTGCAACCTGGGAGACCCACTGAGGCTAGCTTGTCTCTGACATGCGTTTGCCAGGACGCGATCTCATAAAATGAGTGAACCTAGCAACCAAAAAATGCAGGCACTGGTTCCTCGCACCTCGCGCTTGACACAGGGATATAGCTGTGATGTATAAAACACTTTTCGAAACCAGAGAGTGGAACGTATGACCCTACGTCGACGTGAAAAGAGTTTAATCTAAGGAGGGATACCATGAAGCAGAAAAGGCTCTTCTCAATGTTTATAGTCGCACTGTTTGCAGTGGTCGGGGTGACCACCTTGGCGCCTGCCGCATCCACAGACGAATTGGTGGCAGCGGCAAAAAAGGAAGGGGTGCTCAACTTCTACTTTCCAGGAAGTCTCACACCGGAAGGCGCCAAGGCCCTTAGTGACGCGTTCAAAAAGAAGTACGGCCTCAACATAAAGGCAAACTATAGTCCATCTGGTGGCATCAGTAGGGACGTAGGCATGTTGATCAGCATGGCTGCCACCGGGATGGCGCCGGAATGGGACGTCATGACCATACCTGATACCTTCCAGGGGAGACTTTTTGGAAAAAAAATGCAACTGCCGTTCGACTACGCCCAAATAGGAGTTGATCCTAGAGCCGTCCACTACAAGAACCACGCGGTCGCCATCATAACGGCCTTCGCCCTCCCTGCCTACAACAAGAAACTGGTGGCAGCTAAGGATGCGCCAAAAAAGTGGGAGGACATCCTCGACCCCAAGTGGAAGGGGAAAAAGATCGGCCAGTCTAACCTAACACACCATTACGCACGTTTAGCGGTAACTGCTTGGGGGCAAGAGAGGACTAAAAAATTCGTGGAGGACCTGAGCAAGCAGGACCTGATCCTTGGAAGGGTGGCTGAGATCTATAGCCGGTTAGAGCTCGGCGAGGTCCAAATAGCCGCCACGCTAACTGATACGCACATCCATCGGGCAAAGATAACCGGCGCCCCCCTAGTGTTTGCCGAGGGCCCAAGTCCGACCGTGGGGTATTTCATGCAGGCCGCTGTCCTCAAGGGCGCCCGCCACCCCAATATTGGACACCTATTTATCAGTTTCCTCACCACCCAAGAGGCGCAAAAGATCTTAGAGCAGCACACGGGTCATAGCCTGCACCTAATCCCTGGGACAGGGGCGTACAACTATGTGAAAAACAATAAAGTTGTGTTCATGACTGACAACGATGCCAGGACCGTTGGGAAACTTCAGAGAGAGTATGGCCAGATACTTGGTTTCAAGAGAAGAAGAAGGGGGAAAAAGGACAAAAAATAGATCAGCGAGACATTCTGAATCGCAATGGGCTCTGATTAAGTCAGGGGTACCCGATATGACGATTCCGCAGGGTCCTTTGGTTTGAAGGATTGCATACGGTGAGGTTGGCGGTTGAAGGGACAATAGCAGCATGAAACAACTGACGGCCCAGGGCGCCGGGATCCGCGCCCTGGGCCGAGCACTCGATGTGAGGGCTCACGGCAGCAACCTCTTTGCTGCGGGCTTGCTGGCCTTTCTTGTCCTGCTTGTCGGGGCACCAGTGCTGATGGTGGTCCTTATGAGCTTCAGGACTGGCTTCCCCGGCGAGGATGTCCCGTTCACTCTGGACAATTATCTCGACGTCTACACCGATCCGGGAACTTACGAGATTCTGCTCAATACGATCCTGTTCGCCTTGGGAAGCGTCAGCGTGGCGCTTCTCTTTGCTGTTCCCCTCTGCTGGTTGATCATGCGGACGGACATCCCCTTTAAGAAAACATTTTATGTCCTCTTTACGGTTGGAATCTTAATCCCCGTCTTCCTGCGCACTATAGCTTGGATACTCCTGCTGAGTCCAAATATCGGGCTGATCAATCTGTGGATCTCGGGGATCTTCGGTTTGGACTATCCGCTCTTGAGCCTTTACAACATCCCGGGGATGGCTTTCATCCAAGGGATCTCCTTCGTACCCGGGGCGTTTTTCATGTTGGCTGCGTCTTATCGCTCTATGGACCCCTCCCTGGAGGAGGCGGCCTACACCTCCGGTGTAAGCAAGCTTAGAACCTTCTTACGGATCAATATCCCTATCACCATGCCAGCCGTTGCCGCAGTGTTGATTTACCTCTTCATGACGGCCATTGCCGTCTTTGAGGTACCCGCCATCATTGGACTTCCGGCTAGAATCCTGGTCTTGAGTTCTGTTATTTACACTTCCATTGTCGACCCGACCGGCCTGCCTGAGTATGGGATCGCGGGCGCCTATGGCGCGGTAATGTTCGTGACAGGCCTAGTACTTGCTTTTTTCTTTTTGCGCGTCGTCAAGCAAGGTAAGAAATATGCAGTGATCACGGGGCGAGGCTATCGTCCGAATGAAATCGCCTTGGGAAAGTGGAAATGGCCAGCCCTTATATTTGTCCTGATCTATTTTACGATGGAAGTGTTTCTCCCGTTTCTCGTGCTGCTGTGGACATCCTTCCTCCCTCGCCTGATGCTTCCATCCATGGAGGCCCTGTCACTCTTCCGCTTATCGAATTACCCGGCAATCCTTGCATACGCGGGCGTTCGGCCATTCATCAACACAGCGATCCTGATGTTTGGTGTGCCCACAGGGACCATGCTGCTCAGCATATTGGTTTCATGGGTGGTGGTTCGAACTCAGGTCAGCTTTCGAGGGACCCTGGACACCATGGCATTCTTGCCGCACGCTGTCCCAGGTATCCTTTTGGCAATCGGTTTGGCCTACCTGGGCCTCGTATACAGGAACGTGTTCCCCGTATACGGTACGATCATGATCATCATGATAGGCCACATGATCAGCTGGGTCGCCTACGGCACCCGGACAACCAATAGCGTGATGGTACAGATCCATCGAGAGCTGGAAGAGGCCGGCAAGGTTGCCGGCGCCTCAACGCCACGGATCATTTGGCGTATCCTCCTGCCACTCATTGCCGCTGGTGTGTTCAATAGCTGGATCTGGATCAGCATGCTCTCCTACCGTGAGGTCACCATGGCCTTGACTCTTTACACCCGCAGCAATGTGGTGGTCTCCACGGTTGTCTTCTGGGCCTGGGGCAATGCGTTGATTCCACAAGTATCTGCACTGGGTGTGATGTTGATAGCCTTCGCGTTGGTTGTGGTAGGTGGGCTGCATATCGGCTTTTCCAGGCTTAACGCGGTTGGCTCAACAGGGGCTAGCCCGTGAAATTCGATTCCACCCACGACAACCGCAATCGCCCAACGGCCCGGCCTCCGCAATTTTGAGCAGAGCGTATCTACTCGTGGGGTATGATATCAATCCCCGGTCGGTTATCAGGTAGAGGTGAACAATGGGTCTGTCCGGTACGTCACAGACGGCATCTGGGAGACAACGCTGTTTTTTTTCAGGGCCTCCTCAAATTCCTTCCGTATCCGCGGGTCCTCATCATCGTACGCGATGACGGTACCGCCGTCGCGGATGCTCGTGGTGACCCCCTCCCGGTCTCCACTGGTGGCACTGAAAAAGAGGGTCGGATTCTTCCGGCTTCCCAGGCGGAAGGCCGCGTGCCTGGCGGATTCTGGACCCGTGTTGAAATGCTGGTGGAACCAACCATCGGGGGGGCTGAAGATGCTGCCGGGCTTCCAATGAAATTTGACGACTTTATCCTCTCGCCCGCCCTGGTACGGATGAACTCCAAAGTCCTTGGGCCACATGAGGAGGTAGCCCGTGGAATGCAGGGCAAGCAGAATGGCCCCTGCTGCATGGTAGTGAGCGTTGTGATAGATACCCGCTGGCCACTCAGCGATGTGCCCGACCAGGCAGTTATCTGCCATCTCGAAACAAGTGGTTTGCCCCTTGGCGGTTTTGTATGTGGCATCGTCAAGCATGACATTTCTTGCGTCAGAGATGAAGTTGGTGTCCCACATTCGCACTTTCATCGCTTTATAACGTTTGTCGCTGCTCTTGAAGTAATCCTCCTCCCCATGATAGCGGGACTTAAACAGATAATCATTGTTAAAAACGAAATCGGGGTCGCGGAACAAATCTAGAATCATGGGTGCCGTGGTAATCACAAGCGCCATTGCCGGTTCCCG
>JACZQL010000172.1 GCA_022545745.1 Deltaproteobacteria bacterium
CCCGCAACTCCAAAATTTTTTGCGCGATAAATCGCGATTGCAGATTTTCTCCGACCGCTTGCACGAGAATCGGCAAAGCCCCGTCCAATTTTCGGGTGAACAAGACCTTGTCGTATTTCTCCGAAGCCCCTTTGATAATCGCATTGGCCAGTTGCAGAATCGGCTGGGTACTTCGGTAGTTCTCTTCCAATTTAAAAATTCTGGTCCCGGGAAACAGCGTGGGAAACTCCATAATGTTTCGAAAGGTGGCCCCCCGAAAGGCATAAATGGATTGCGCATCATCACCGACCGCCATGACGTTGTCATGGGTGGCCGCCAGCTTACGCACCAAATTCGCCTGGAGACGGTTCGTATCCTGGTATTCATCCACCAAAATATACCGGTAGGTCTGGGAAATGACCTGCCTGGCCTGCTCATCCAGAGCCAGGAGCTCCTGAAGGCGGACGAGCAAGTCATCGTAATCCACCAACTGCCGTTCCCGCTTTGCCGTGTCATACGCTTCCTGAAGCCTGGTTAAATCCCCCAGGTATTCGCCAAAGTGGGCATACTGGTCGAGCAGAACATCCTCAAGATGTTGAAGGGTATTGGCGCACTTGCTGAACATCTCAGCAATTGTGCGCTTTCGGGGAAACCGCCTGCCGGTTTCATTGAACCCCAATTGGGCTCGAAGCAGGTGAATCAGATCGTCCGCATCCCCGCGGTCTAGAATGGTGAATCCCGGCTCCAACCCAATGGTTCGACCATACCGGCGAAGCAAGGCATTGGCCACGGAATGAAAGGTTCCCCCGGCCACTTGGTCACTCCGTGACCCGATGAGCAGGCCCACTCGGCCCAACATTTCCTGCGCCGATTTCCTGGTAAATGTCAAAAGCAGGATCGACCTGGGATCGACTCCCAAATCAATGAGCCGGGCCACTCGATAGACCAACGTTCGAGTTTTGCCGCTTCCCGCGCCGGCAATGACCAGAGCCGGGCCATCCACCACCTCGACGGCGGCAAGCTGCTGGGGGTTCAGCTCCTGTGCGTAATTGACGGAGAGTGGTTTGGCGAAATTCTCACCACTCGGCCGTTTCAGCACATACACTTTGGACTCGGGCCGAATACCTTCCATGCTCGTTTGAGATAAGGGGTTTAATTGAGGCGTGAAGGAAGGAAGTCCATCCTGTGGGGAATGGTTCTGGGGTGTATAACACACGGGATTGTCGGTTGCAATGACCGCGCGTGTGGCTTCTTAATCTAGCCAATTTTAAGGAGTTTTGCCTCCCATTTGGTCCGTGACAGGGAGATTTTTTAATAAGCCATTCTCGGGGGTATGGTCTTCCCTCCTCTTGACCCATTAACTCGGCGTTTCTCATTCGGTTCCTAGGAGTTCTGTGGAACCCCGCGGCCTTAGAGCCCACTCCGCCGAAGTCGCTTCGGCTACGAAGGTGGGTAAAGGTGTGATAACCTCTCATCGTTGGCAAGAGGGCCTATTGGGGGATGGGGGTGGCCCGTGTTTCAGACCTTAAAGGAGGAACCTCATGGCCTGGCATGAGGAGCCGTTCAACAGTTTCGCCTTTTACAATATGTCGTTCCATAATTTCTGTAACGTCGGCTTCAGTCCCCACCCAATACCAAACGCCCTCGGGATAAATAACGACACTGGGCCCTAAATCGCAGTGATCAAGGCACCCGGCCTTGTTAGCCCGCACGATCCCGCGTAATCCCAGCCGTTCCACCTCTTTCTTAAAGAAGTCATGAAGTCGTTCTGATCCACTGTCGGCGCAGCATCCACGTGGATCCCCTTTGGGGCGTTGGTTCAAACGCACAAAAATATGGTGTTTAAATCCTCCCATGCATGGCCTTTTTCCGGGTTTTATCCAAAAAAGCGATTAAGGGATCTTACATGAGGGTTCCTTGTAGTGTCTAGATCTCCACCCTTGGCCTTAATGGTCGGATAGTAAACGATTCCTCCAATTGTGAAGGGGTTTTTAGCACATGGAAAATTGGCTCAGTTTTCACGTTAGAGCGGTATAATAGAACGAAAGGCGTGCGGGGGGCCGAGGAAATTATATGGTTATCGGAATTCCCAAAGAAGTGAAGGATCATGAGTTCCGGGTGGCCTTGACTCCAACTGGTGTGGCGGAGCTCACGCGGTTGGGCCATACCGTGTGGGTTGAGGAGAAAGCAGGGGCGGGAAGCGGGTTCCAGGATGAGGAGTATGGTCAAGCCGGTGCCGGGATCACCCAGTCAAAAGAAGACTTGTTTCATCAAGCGAATCTCATTTTGAAGGTCAAGGAACCTTTCTTATCAGAATGTCCCCTCTTTCAGTCACGACACACGCTGTGCACGTTTCTTCATTTGGCGACCTCGAAGGAACTGACCCAAGCCCTGCTGGCGTCGGGAGCAACTACCATTGCCTATGAAACGACTGAGGACGAACAGGGGCGCCTACCGATCCTCCAGCCCATGAGCGAAATTGCTGGACGGATGTCAGTCCAAATTGGGGCGCATTTTTTAGAACGTACTCAAGGAGGACGTGGAATTCTCCTGGGGGGCCACCGAGGCCAAGGCAGCAGATGGGTTGGTGGACGCCATCGTGGAAGTCACCGAAACGGGAAGCACCATCCGCGCCCACGGACTGAAAATTATAGCTGAGTTGCTGGAATCAAGTCCCCAGCTCATCGTCAACAAGGAAGCCTGGAAGGATCCCTGGAAAAGGCAAAAAGTCGATCAAATCACCATGCTCCTACGCGGTGCCTTGGGAGCGGAGAACAAAGTGGGCATCAAGTTGAACGTGGCTGATCATGATCTGGAAAGGGTCGTCCAGCTGATTCCGAGCATCACGGCACCAACGGTTGCCCCCTTGTATCAATCAGCCGCCCTCCATGGAGAGAAGTGGTTTTCTGTGGAAAGCGTGATCTCTGAAGATGTGGTGCGGGAGCTGATCCCCAAGCTTCTGCAAAACGGAGCCGTGGGAATCATTGAATACCCTCTAAACAAGGTGCTCTAAATTTACCACCTTACCCTTCTGTCCCCTCTGATCCAAATCACCTGTAGCCCCTGTTAGCCTCTTTGACCTGCCTGAATCCGTGTCTGAAAGACAGAACGAAACAACTATTCATTCGATTTGGAGGGTTTTAATCAATCTCATTAGATGAGTTCTGTGAAGACCTAGAGCCTTGGCTGCGGCGGCACGGTTTCCATTGGCTGCATTCAAGGCCTCGAGAATGAAATCCCGTCTGGCAGCGTCTATGGTCTCATGATACGACATGCCGCTGGACGCAACCTTTGGTTGAGGAGCCCCCAACCTAGCGGGCAGATCCTGAAGGGTAATTCTTGGACCCTGCCCCAGAACCACTGCTCGCTCCATCACATTGGCGAGCTCCCGTACATTTCCAGGCCAGTCGTACGCGAGAAGCTTTTCCTGAGCTTCCTTGGTTATCTCAGTGAAATTTTTCTTGGTCTCGCGTGAAAAACGCTCCAAGAAAAAGTGAGCCAAGTCCGTAATATCTTCCCTTCTCTCTCTTAATGACGGCAGGTTAATGGAGATCACGTTGAGGCGGTGGTAAAGATCTTCACGAAAGCCTCCCGTCTCGACAGCCTCTTCTAAATTCCGATTGGTGGCAGCAACAATCCTCGCATTGACACGGATGGGTTTGGTCCCACCCACTCGCTCGAACTCTTTTTCTTGGAGAAACCTGAGGAGCTTGGTTTGAAGTTCCGGGGTGATATCGCCAATTTCATCAAGGAATACCGTTCCTCCTAGTGCCAATTCGATCTTTCCTTTTTTAAGCTGATGGGCCCCTGTAAAGGCCCCTTTTTCATGACCGAAAAGTTCACTTCCAACGAGCTCTTTAGAGAGCCCCACGCAATTAATGGCAATAAAAGGTTCGGTTTTTCTCTCACTCCAATTGTGGATAGCACGGGCAAAGATTTCTTTGCCTGTGCCGCTTTCACCTAAAAGTAACACCGTCGCCTGACTACTCGCCGCCTTCTTGGCCAAATCGATAACCTGATCCATCTCCTGGCTTTTCCCCACCACAAGACGATAGCGGTACCCCACCTCCTCCGAGAGGACTTCGATTCCCCTCTTGAGCCTTTCCCGCTCCAGGACCTTTTGCACCGTAA
Source organism: Deltaproteobacteria bacterium (assembly GCA_022545745.1). The sequence goes on from JACZQL010000172.1 coordinate 4,111, forward strand.
GGGCCATATGGTCCGGCTCAAAAGGCTTGGGGACAAAATCATAGGCCCCTTCCTTCATTGCCTGGACTGCCCGCTCAATGGTCCCGTGGGCCGTCACGATCACCACCGGAACATGATTCTCCCTCCTCCTGAGCTCTTTGAGGACTTCAAGTCCGTTCATATCTGGCATCATGTAGTCCAGAAGGATGAGCTCTGGCCGGAAGGACTCAGCTTTTTTAAGGGCCTCCGAGCCGTTGTTTGCTCTCTCAATGGTGTAGCCCAGGTCCGTCAGCTCCTGCTCTAACAGATCCAGGTTGAACGGCTCGTCGTCCACGATCAATATCTTATTCGACATAGGCCTAATATTTTAGATTTGGGATTTTGGATTTTAGATTCTTCCCGATAGAATGTTCGATCGACGCATAAGTCTCTAACAACTTAACCGCAGATTTTCTCCGATGCTCGCAGATAAGGATTCGAACATTTCACCGCAGAGACGCAGAGTACGCTGCGAAACCAGCTGGCAGTGAGCAGCGGGCAGCAATCAGTAAGAAATCAACCCCTCCAACTGGGTTTCCTAAATTCCGATTTGCCTACTGCCCACTGCTTACTGCTATCTGCCTACTAGTTCCCCTATGCGCCTCTGCGGTAATATTCTTAAAGAGATTTCTTTCTGTGTCCATCTGCGTAAATCTGCGTGAATCGGCGGTTAATTCCTGAGAGTTTTGCGTCTTTGCGCGAGTATTTCGTTTCCCCATTTCCGAAAGCCAAAATCGGTGCGTTGCCCTAGGTTCGCTGCTTGAGCTCCACGATATTAAACGCGGCCACTGGGCGGACGAAACCCTTTAAGTGCAGTTCTTCGAGGGGCTCCACCGTCACGGAATCTTCTATCTTGCTGAGGGTCCTCTGGTTGGT
>JACZQL010000173.1 GCA_022545745.1 Deltaproteobacteria bacterium
ACCGAGGTTGAGAAGCGCGGAGATGTGAAAGTAGTGGAGGGAGCAGACTGTAACCTTGAAATTGGTACGCTAACGGAGTTGATGTGTGAGCGTCAAGGACCCATGCTCCTCCGATGTCCCAGTTAGCCGAAAAGGGAGGTTGGACAAACTTGCCTTTGTACTTAGGGTCACCGAGCTCTGCGTGTGTTTTCGGTAATTCTTTCTTCGAGATGAGCTTGGGATTGTATGCCAGCGACCAAATCCGCGAGTAATTCTGAAAGGCGAGTCCGGTAAACGGCGTAGGGCTTATCTGCCTGGACTGAACCTTTCCAGAATTCACCAACGGGTGCATCTCCTTGAGGAGGGCCTGCCATCCGTCAATTTTCTGGACTCCTCCTAGGCCCATTAGCATTATGTTATTGAGACCTGATCCTGAGATGGCATCATAGGTTGGTCGTCCCCCGGCCCTTGTTGCCGCAGCAGCTTTGGGGTAGTGCCGTGTGTCTCCGACCGGTGCAATGGTGACCTTGATGTCGTTGAGTCCGAACCGCTTTTTAAAGGCCGCGGAAAGTTTTGCAATGGTCTTTCCTTTCACGGAGCTGGTGATCGTGGCGTTCATCGCCCCTTCTTTTGTTGCCTGCGCGGTTAGCTCACTAACAGAGGCTGCCAATGTGATTCGAGGAACAACCACCGCTAACAAAAACATTCCCACCATTATGCACGTGGCCCCGGTTAAAGTCTCAGGGAGTTTTTTGACAAACATAATATATGCTCCTTTCGCTAATATCTCTTCCTCTCGACGTATTTTCCGGCTATGCTTGCATTTTTTTGCGCTCATCCGCAGAGATCCATCTTTCATAGGCAGGTATCACGATAAGCCCATTCTTTGCCTTGTCCCTTATGACGCCCTGCGGGTCACCCCCCGCCCGGACGGTCTCAATCGCTTTTAAATACATATCCCGTAAGGTAATTACGCCCGCGTCAACCACAGGCGAGAGATGCTCGTTTTCCCTATCGACGATCGGGCCTAGGCTGCCAACTATCGCAGCGTCTTCTTCAGGAACTGAGCGACCTATGGAATAGCCAAGCACGGGATTGTCAGATTCCTTGTATTCCCTGTAGGGTTCGATCTGAAGCGGTCGTCCAACCCCTAGAAACGGATCGCTCTTGAATTTGCCGGGGTTGTCTGCAGGCTTATAGGTGACCCGTAACAGAGAGGTCTCCGTATTATCGAGGGCCACGCTCCATCGGGCTGATGTTACGGGTGTCCCACCTCCACCCTCAAGCATTCTCCCTGGGCTTCCTCCAACACTGATACCTGGCATCAGCATGTGGTGCTCACGGTAATTGAATGTGCCTTCCTTTGACCCTGGTCGAAAGGTCTTATGGACAAACCCCCACTCGGAATCCTCGAACTCGAACTCGGGTTCCATATGCAAATCGGCTAAACCAGATTGATGAGTGAAGCTGACATGCAAAGGATCAATGCCGTTCTCAACGCATTGCAGCCAGTTGCTAGGCATGAAACGGGTCATCTTGACATACCTCTCCCCTTCACCCGCTACGAAGTCGAACCTCGGCAGGAGCGGTGCTGGTTGGGGTCCAAGATAGGCAAAGATCATACCCCCCAACTCCTCCACTGGATAAGAGAGTTGATGAATGCTTTCCTTGAGCCCGCTCCCAGCGGGCTCTCCAGGGATCTCTAAAACCGACCCGTTAACGTCGTACAGCCAACCATGGTACCGGCACCTTAGGCCACTCTCCTCCACGTTGCCCAGGCACAGATTCGCCCGCCGATGGGCACAGAGTGCCCCCAAGACCCCCGCTCGGCCCTTACCGTCTCGGAAGAGCACGAGATCCTCGCAAAGGAGCCGGATAAATGTGGGTTTTTCCTTAAGATCGGCTGAAAAACCAACGGGCCACCAGTAACGGCGCAGCAGCTCTCCCATGGGGGTACCAGGATCGACCCGTGTAAGTATTTCGTTCTGTTCTTTGGTTGTTGTAGGAACTGAATTAGCCAAGATATCCCCTCCCTTGCTTATAGTAGGAGTCACAAATGGACTGGAGTTGGATACCAAACGGCGCCCAGCCTGTCAAATGGTGATGCGACTTGGTCGGGTCGTGAAGCTACATCTTGAGGAAATTGCCCACAATCGTGTGGAATCTCGCGGCTTGATCCCACTGCACCCAATGGGCACACTTATCGAAAATGTGGAGCTCGGCATTGGGAATCAATTGGAACAGTGGAAGCGCCCGCACCACTGCAGCCCCACCATCATTGTTCCCCCAAAGGATCAGGGTCTTTACCTTCAAGGTACGCAGCTGGTCGTGAATCGGCTTGGGGAACGGAACCTTCCGTCGTTCGCATTGGGATTCATAATTCTTTCCCGTGCTCATTTCATAACGTAACTGAACCAGCTCATCGGTGACCAGCTTTTCATTAAACAAGGTCCCCAGGGTGAGAGTTCGTGCGTTCTCCAGCGAAGGAGAGTATTCCCTCAGGTGTGCTGCATGTTCCTTGGCAAGCGCCTGAGCTTCGGGAGAGCCTTGAGGTGCTATGGTACCACTAGACACGAGGACTAACCTTTCTGTTCTTTCATCCTCCAACGCTATTTTCGCAGCCACATAGGCCCCTTGGGAGTTACCGATCAAATGAAAGTGGTCGAGTTGCAACTTGTTGATAAACGATTTTACGTGAGCCACTCTGAAATCTAACGAGTAGTCTTTGGGGTTATCGCTGTATCCAAAACCTGGCTGGTCAAAGGCAATTACCGTAAAGCCCAATGCGGCAAGGGGCTCTATGTTTATCCCCCAGCTAGTCAGCGCACAGGCACCGGGGGATGTACCGTGGATCAACAACAAGGGATAGCCGGTGCCCATTTTTATGTAGAATGTCCTTAGCCCGTCTACTTCTAAATATTCTCCTTTATCAGACTTTAGCATGGGTCATCTCCTCCCCTTAAAGGCTCAGATTGTTTCAGATACACCCCTCACTATATTAAGGGTTCACCGACTTACAATTGGCGACCGACTAACACTGACCCCCGACCATGTCAAGTTCCCCTTGGTCTACGACGAGAGTGGGAGGTTCAGGGCTGAGCATCTTCACCTAGACGGCAGCTCTTTTAGCAGACTTTGGAGCTTGTCAGCAGCGACACCCGGACAGAAAGCGGACAGTGAGTGGAGGATTCACTTCTGGGCTGAGCCCTTCCAGGGGTGACAATTTGTCAATTCTACTCAGGCTCGGTGCTGCTCTGGGCTTGGGTTTGCTGAGTGTTGGACGGCTAGGGCGCAATTCATGAACTATTTAAATTCGTCCTACAGCCAATGGCATGAAAAACGGCTGCCCGATGTGGGCCGCCGCAGGGGTAGAGCCAATGCCGGATTCCAGGTGTGTCTCCCCGGCATTGGGGAAGGTAAAGGGACCCGTTTCATAGACCTTCCGGATAAAGTAAGAACAGCGTTTTTTTAACTCCTTAGAGATGAGTGGAGGGGGAACCTCCGTGAACTCGGTCGGTTCTTCTTGATGGCAATGACAGCCCGTGGTACGGCTTCTTCTTTATTCAGGGTCTTACGGAAAAACTCTTTCAGACTCCGCTAGGCGCACTAGCTGAGCTTTTCCAGGAGTTTTCGATCGAATCGAAAATAGGGCCTCAGCATCTTAGGGATAGTGAAGACATACTGCCTATGGGGTAAGGGGTACAGGATCTCCTCCGTGATCCATTCCCCGAACATCAGGACCCTTTTCTGGTGGCAGGAGGGGAGAAGTACCGTCCCTTCCACGAGAAGGCCAAAAGAACCTCGTAGTGGCAGCTCTTACACTTAATTCGGGCAAAGCCTTTTCTAATCTCGGCTAGTTATGCGTTACATGGGCTGGTTAGGAAGAAGCCCATCTCAGCAGTCCTCATAGCAGATGCTTGGCTCTGCAACTGCTCCCAGCCCCCTGATTATGGGAACTCCCAGGCTTTTACCAAAATAGAATTTGATTTAGACTCATTTGAATCCATCTTGGGTATACAGTAGTGTGTTTGCGCTCTAAATGAGCCAATTCATATTGAATAGGGGAGGGATGTAAACTCATGGCTAGTGAAAGTGTCTTAAGGGAGAAACTTGCCACGTGTGTTCGGATCATGAACATGCAGGGGCTCATGGGACTCTTCGGACATGTGAGCACCTATCAACCGGAGAAGGGTCGCATCTATTTCTCGCCCAGCAGAGGAGCGGACAAATCCATCGTGAAGCCCGATGACCTGGTCGTGGCGGACCTCGAGGGAAAGGTCCTTGATGGCAAGGGGTCCGTCCCCAAAGAGTGGCCCATCCATACGGCCGTGCACAGGGCTCGACGGGACGCGCTGGCGGTGGCGCACCTTCATTCACCCTATTCCACCCTGTTCGCCGTTGTCAGATGCCCGTACCGCCCCGTTACGCTTCAAGGCGCTATATTCGGGGACGGGATCCCCGTATTCAAGGACCCGCGTTTGATTACGACGCCCGCGTTGGGTGGAAAAGTCGCCAAGTTGATGGGCAAGAAACGGGCTGTTCTCCTGAGAGGCCATGGGACGGTGGTGGGGGCGAGAGATGTGGAGGAGATGCTGTACGCCACGATGATACTCGAGGACGACACGCGCAAGGCGGCCCAGGCCAGGCCGTTGGGCAAACTGCAAGTCTTCAGTCCCGCGGAGTGTCGCCTCTTCGAATCAGAGGAACCCTTGGCGTCCCGCTCGGAGCGGGCCTGGTACTATTTCACCCAACTGGAAGCGCGCTGGGACCGGCAACCCACCACAGGCATCGGCCTTTTTGTATAGCGACGCTCCTTCCTTCCACCTCCGCGTCCATCTGCCGTGGGCCTTCAGGTTTTGGAGAGGGAAGCGAACCCTGGACACCCCAAAATGTTAACGGCCTTTTATGTCAACCCGGGGTCGGCAGTTATAGGAGCATCTCTAACATAGGTTTATCCATCCTTTGCCCAAGACAATGGCTCGCTATAAGGCTTGTCAATCATCTCAGGACGCAATT
>JACZQL010000174.1 GCA_022545745.1 Deltaproteobacteria bacterium
TCCGTGCCTTGCGGACAGTGTTTAACCCGGCCGTGATGAAAACCGGCCAGGTAAGTATAATGACGTCGGTGTGAGCAGCCGCGCCGATGGCCTCCTCCGGCACGCGGTTGTAGCGTGCGAGGTGGTCCATGATCATCACGATCGGCTTGGCGCCGATCGCCTTAAGCCCAGCAGTACAGGCCTGTAGCGAGGGCTGGTCGGACCTGGTGTCGGCAAGGAAGAGAACCTTGTCTCCCTCGTGAATGCCTGTGGCCTCAATCATGTTCTGGACCCCCTTCACCATGTCGGCAATCTGATAGTTGTCCATTACACCTCCTTTCAGCCTTTACCGGATCTGGTTCATTGTTTACTTTCTAGTTCTCATGCTTGGCGCGGCTTTATCACCCGCCAAGTTGAAAAGTGCGCCGGCCAAACACAAAGTACAGAACCACGAGTGGCGCCATAAACGCAATAAGAAACAGTGAAAGAGCAGCCGCGATTGGAGCTTCACCGCGCACCACAAACGACAATATGAACGTGGGTAACGTTTGATTGTCTTTGGCCGTGAGGAATGCAGCCAGGGTTAGCTCGCGATAGGAAAGCAGTGCTATCCATATCCATGCGTACAGGGTCGCGGGTTTAAGCAACGGGATCAAGATACGTCGCAGCACTCCCATTGGACCCAGGCCGAAGACGTAGCCAGCCTCATCAATCTCTTTGTGGATCTGCAGTAGGGCATTGTTGTAAATGCGTGTCGGAAAGCTAATACGGGCGATAACAAACACAGCCAGGAGAATGTAGACGGTATTATAGAAAGGAATAGATTGGGGAATCCAAAACAGCGCGATCACCAATATTGCTATCGAAAATATGAGATTAGGGACTGCATGGGGCAGAAACGCCAACACATCAATCAGCCACGCAAACCTCGTTCCAGAGCGGATGACCACCCATGAAATCACAAGTCCGATAATCACCAACAAAGTCGGGACGGATAAGGTCAGGATAGCTGTGTTCTTCGCTGCCACCCAAAATCCATCCCACGGGATCGCTCGGAAGTTATCCAAGGAGATACTGGCAATGGCTGATCTCGAGACGGGCTGGAAATATCGAAGCAACGACGCCCATACGATGACGAGAAATGGGAACACGACACTGAGCAGGAGTTTCAAACCAATAAATGCCCATCCCGCGATCCACCAACGCCCCAGCTGAATGATTTTCGGCCGGTAGTTCTTTCCAGTGACCACGGTGTATTTATGTGACTGGCGGATAACCCGCAGATACCACCAGCTCAAAAGGAGCGCAATGACGATCATAAAGACACTCGCAGCCCCAACGATACCGTAGTTCGGGTCCCCTTCTTGTGGTTCCGCCTCGGTGTATACGAAGGTGCTAAACATGAATATCCGGTTTGCCAACCCGATAACTGCGGGAACATCAAAGGAGGCCAATCCGATGGTGGTAATGTAAATTCCCACTGCCAAGATGCCCGGCCACATCAAAGGCAGCGTGATCTTCGCGAACCGGTAGAAAAAATTCATCCCGTGGATCTGAGCGCTCTCTTCCAGGGCCGGGTCCATCGCCCGAAACGTGGCCGCGAGCATAATAAAGGCGAGCGACGAAAGTCCAAGCCCGGTAATAAAACCCATGCCTGGGACGGAAACAATGTTAAACGGCGCGCTATGAATAAAGGGGACAACATCCACAAGCCACCTATTCACCATTCCGATTCGGGGATGGAACATCAACAACCATCCCAGGGCACCGAACATCCCAGGGATAATGGCACTTGCTGTCATCAACGGAAAGACCAGACTCCTGCCCGGTAGGTCTGTCCGCTCCGCCAGCCACGCAATCGGTATTGCGAAAAATAGTGCAGTGAGTGTGCATACGAGCGTGAAACCTGCCGTGTTGAGAAGGGCCCCGTAAACGAAGGGCTCTAGGTAGAGGTCACGGAAGTTCTGCAAGGTATAAATAGAAGTATCCGCAGGGTCTTGAAAGGCGATGGTTAAGATAACAGCAAGCAATAGGACAACGACAGAGAGCACCCCCACACTAGTCCCAATGAGAAAGGTCCGTCCTCCCATGAGATCTCGTACTGCCACTTTGGGAAAGACGGCCCTTACACTCTTTATAACCTCTTCCATTTATACCAATCCTCGCGCGTTGATCGACTACGAATTCTCTAATCCAAATTTCGTTTCAAGGATGAGACCTCACACAGACGCTTCACCTTGGCCGCCCGCGTACACGGCCCCCCCCACTCTTAGGCTTCACAGTAGAGGCCCTCACAATCAAGGGCCTCTACTTGTTGCGTTTCACAACATGAATATAACTCGTTGGAAGTTCCGCTATTTCTTATGGGATTTTATATGTTTTAATTTCTTATTATTTCCTTTTCTTACTCCTGAAGTACCGCGGGTCACGAAGAATCTTCTTGTACGTCCCCTTCCATTTCTCGACCTCTGGCTTGACCTTCATATATGTCGGTATGTCGATATAGGGTAGGGTTACACCTCTTGCTTCCAAGCCTTTTACGGTTTTATACATCAAGTTCTCCGGATAAAAACTCGTGTCCGCGGAGTCCCATTTCCTGTTGAGGCCCTGACCTTCCGGTGTCTGCATAAACACCATGAACAACTTGGCCATATTCGTGTACTTGGCATTTTTAATAAGCCCCATGTAGGAATGTGTAATATTGCTGGTCTCGTCCAGGTACGCTAAATCCACCGGCGCGCCTTTTTTCTGGAAGATTCTGAAGCCGTTATCGCTACAAATAAGCGCGAGGGCCGCAAACTCACCAGTGGCAATCCGGTTTAGGGCCTCATTGCCGCAACCAATGAGCCCCACTATATTTCCCTTGTTGACCAGCTTTTGCAGGAGGTCTGCGATCCCCGCTGCCTTCTCCGTATCGAAAGTCCCGTCTTTCCTTATGCTTGCCCGGTCCCAGACCGCCGCATACGTGGTGGAAGCAAGCTTCTTCTTCCAGAAAGGGTCCAGCAGATGCTCCACCTTCGTCGGTACTTTGTTCGCGGGAACCATGCTGGTGTTGTAGACGAGACCTCCGATACGTGTGTGCTCCGGGATAGCCCCGCCTCCCGGAACTATTACATCTTTTGGAATCCGCGGTACAAGTTCCTGCCAGTTATCCACGCGTTGCAAGGCGTTGGCCTTCATCAAACGCGGGATGGTAGACTGCGTGCCGTTGAAGATATCCGTAGACGGTGTCCGGCCAGCTTTTAACTCTTTCATCAGCCGAGCTGCAAATCTGTTCTGGTTGGAAAAGTCCACATAGTCCCATTTAATTTTAAAGCCGTACATTTTTGTCATCGCCGCTTCGACTTCGTTCCTTGCCCGTACGTCCTGCAAGATGCTATGGGCTATAAACGTACCTCCTTCAGCTTTGGCCGCCTTGATCAGTTTGTCTAGGGCTGCGTTCCCTGCGTCCGCTGTTTTAACTGGCCCCGTTCCCAGTAAGATCTGCAAGACCAAAAGCGCACTAGCAAAAAGTGTAACTCTAAAAGCACCATTCAGCGTATTCATAAATTTCCTCCTTATGTCATAATTCTTCCTAAACATTTGCCTCGCTGCAGTTCAACTTTGTGGGGGGGTCTCGCATCTTTGCTTCAAGCTCCAAATCGCGTGACACCTTGATTGACAGAGTTATATCAGTCAACGACAATGCTTGTCCCAAGACCTTTCTCATGAGCCTTTCACGACGACAGCCGAGGCCTCAGCTCCTCAATAAAGCGTCGCATCTGCCCTGCCAGATCCGGCGTGGCTAGACGTGCTACTACCGCCGTCAGACCAGCGTCGATATAACTTTGAAGAATTTGGGCACACTCCTCCGGTGTCCCAAACATGGTAAAATGATGACCAGTTTCGCCCTAGGTTGACGGAAAAAATCTTCCATCCATGTCCAACCCTCCTCACGCGCTGCGTTTCCGTTCGAGTTCAGGTTGAATGTGGCATACAAGATGGACGGAGACACTTTGCCCGCCCGGCCATACTCCCGGGTATAGGCGTCGATCTTTTGGCGGCAGGCGACAAACTTCTCTAATGTTGCCGCTGTTGTGATCCAGCCATCCCCGAGCCGAGCCACCCGTTTAAAGGCATTTTCGTGATGATCGGCCGCAATCCAGATAGGGATAGTAGGCTGAGTAGGGTGAGGCAATATCCCGATCTCTTTGAACTGGTAATATTTGCCTTCATAGGCAAAGGTTTTTTCAGTCCACAAACGGCGAATTACCTTAATCGACTCGCTCAACCGACCCGCCTTCTCATGGAACGGAACCCCACAGGCGATGAACTGGCGTTCGATGTATTCAGCTAGCGACGAGACACTAACGCCGAGTATAATTCGCCCGTTAGAAATAACGTCCAATGTGGCCAGGGCCTGGGTCAACAACACCGGATTCCTAAGCGCTGGTAGAAATGGCACTGTCCCGATTCTTACTCTGCTTGTCTTCACCGCCAAGGCAGCCATGGTGGTGAGGCAATCTCCCCGTGCTTTATCTAATAATGTCACGCTGTCACCGAGCCATACATGATCAAATCCCATCTCCTCAGCCATGGCTGCACCTTCCCATACTTCATGGAAACTTGGAGGGCTTTCATCCCTTATCAGATGACGAGTGTGAAGCAATATGCCGAATTCGACGGATTTAACCATGAGAAGTTATTCCCAGAACTTCCAGCAAAGAAGTAACACTGTCACGGCCGACCTCCAAGCTGCTGCTTAGGTCACATATTCCTTCTCAGTTGACCGGTGGGCCTTGTCTATTAGCTCGCCGCACGCCGGGGACCGGCAGACTCCGCCTTTGCCTTCGCCTCAGCGAGCGCCGACAGCTCGTGCCATGTTCGAACTCCTAAGGTGCCTCCAGTGCCAACTCCTTCGAAGCATCGAATCTACCATCCACCCCGGCAGGTCCATGGCGGGACCCTGGGGAATGCGATAAAGCGTGTGAAGCTGTGCGGGACGTGCCGGCTCAGTCGGCGGGGGC
>JACZQL010000175.1 GCA_022545745.1 Deltaproteobacteria bacterium
GCCTTATCGTAGGAAGACTTATAAATGAAGGGGACCCCTACCCGCTCCGTGACCTCCCTGAGTAGGTAGGCATGGTGGAGGGCGGATTCCCTCCCCTCGATCACGCAAGGCCCGGCCATGAGGGCTAGAGGCTTTCCAGCACCTATTTCAAGCCCGCCAATTTTAACACTCTTAAGCGACATGGTATCGAAACTAGCGAAGTGTCAAGTTCGCGCCACTTTAATTCTGGGGACGTCTCTCAGGGCTGCGTGGTTTACCAGGGCGGCCTTGATGAAGCCTTTGAATAGAGGATGGCAGTCTGTGGGACGGGACTTGAGCTCTGGGTGGAACTGACAGCCAATGAACCACGGATGCCCCTTGATCTCGATCACCTCCACCAAACCACCTTTAGGTGAAAGTCCGCTCAAGACCATTCCCCCCTGTGTGAGGTTTTCACGGTAGCTGTTGTTCAACTCATAACGATGGCGATGGCGCTCGGAGATCTTCTTCCTCCCGTAAACTTTTAAGGCGAGGGAACCTTCCTTTAGGAGGCAGGGATAGGCCCCGAGTCTCATGGTCCCCCCTATCTTCTCCACCTCCCTCTGGGTATCCATGAGATGGATCACCGGATGGGGACTGTCCTTATCAAACTCGCTGGAGTTAGCACCCGCTAGCCCGCAGACATTGCGGGCAAACTCTGCCACGGCCATCTGCATGCCCAGACAGATACCGAAAAAGGGAATCCGGTTCTCGCGGGCATAGCGCACCGCCTCGATCTTCCCCTCACTTCCCCGTTCCCCAAACCCCCCTGGGACCAGAATCCCGTCTGCCTGATCCAGGATACCTTTGACCCCATGTTGCCCAATCTCCTCGGCCTCAATCCAGTCGAGGTCCACCTTGGCCTCATTCGCGATACCTCCATGGACCAAGGCCTCCATGAGGCTCTTATAGGACTCCTTGAGATCCATGTATTTTCCCACGATGGCGATGCGCACAGAGTCCTTGGGGTTTTTCAGGACCTGAACAATCCTGTGCCATTTCCTGAGATTGGGAGCACCTGTCCACATATGGAGCTTTTCAACGATGCGCTCATCCAAGCCCTCCTGGCGAAACACCAGAGGGACCTCGTAGATCCACTCCACATCCTTGGCGGTAATGACAGAGCTCTCAGCGACATTGCAAAAATGGGCAATTTTCGATTTTAACTTCTTGTCTAGGAAACGGTCGGTTCGGCACAGGAGAATATCGGGCTGGATACCCACCCCAGTGAGTTCCTTCACGCTATGCTGGGTGGGTTTGGTTTTCAATTCCCCTCCGGTAGCGATGTAGGGGACCAAGGTGAGATGGATGTAAATGACATTTTCCTGGCCACAGTCCCAACCAAATTGGCGTATGGCTTCCAGAAAGGGTAGACTCTCGATGTCTCCCACCGTTCCACCCACCTCACAAATCGCTACGTCGTAACCATCCGCGACCGCCAGAATGCGTCGTTTAATCTCGTCCGTTATGTGGGGGATGACCTGAACCGTGCCACCCAGATAATCCCCGCGGCGTTCCTTGGCAATGACCGTGTCATAGACCTGACCCGTAGTAAAATTATTAATTCGACCCATGGAGGTGGACACGTAGCGTTCGTAATGTCCCAGGTCCAGGTCCGTTTCTGCACCATCGTCGGTCACAAAGACCTCCCCGTGCTGATAGGGGCTCATGGTCCCTGGATCCACATTAATATAGGGGTCCATTTTCAACAGGGTCACTTTCAACCCCCGACTCTCCATCAATGCCCCGATGGAGGCCGAGGCCAATCCCTTGCCCAGCGAAGAAACCACCCCGCCCGTTACAAATATAAATTTGGTTCTGGCATTGGTCATGCTAACCCTCTAACCTTTAATTGCTTTAAATACTTTTCTGCCCTTTTCAAATCCTCCGGGGTATCCACCTCTACTGAATTCTCGTCCACATCCACGACACGAATTCGATATCCATGGGACATGGGTCGAAGCTGCTCCAACCCTTCGGTGAGCTCTAAAGGGACCGGCCGGAGACGGGAAAGTTTGAGTAAAAACTCCCGCCGATAAACATAAATCCCTAGATGGCGATGCCCCAAGACCTCCTTGCCCTTCATGTTCTTTGCCTGCGGTGCTCGCCTATAAGGTATGGGAGCACGAGAGAAATACAAGGCGAAGCCCTTCGCGTCGGTGACCACTTTAACGACATTGGGGTTCAGCAGCTCTTCCTTGTTAAAGATGGGGACCCTGGCTGTCCCCATGACTATAGAATGCTTACGCTGAAGTGCCCTGAGGGTACGGGTGATGGTTTGAGGTCGGATAAACGGTAAATCACCCTGCACGTTGATTACCCACTGGGACTTTATTTTCTTTGCCACCTCTGCTAGCCGGTCAGTCCCGCTAGCATGATCGATAGAAGTGAGTACCGCCTCCCCACCAAATCCCCGGACCGTCTCTAAGATTCGACGGTCATCCGTGGCCACTAAGACTTGATCCAGACCTGGGGGCCTGGATGCGCTTTCATAGACATGTTGCACCATCGGCTTACCGCCAATGTTTGCCAAGGGTTTTCCAGGAAAACGTGTGGAGCCATAGCGGGCCGGAATAATTGCGACAACGGTCATCACCAGATTCGGTTCCTAAGGGTGGAGACCCGATCTGCGTAAAACTCAATGTCCAGTCGTCTCATGGTCAATATGAAGCGTCCAAAGGATTGCACCCGTGGTATCCCTAATTTCTTTGGCGGAATCCGCCGAAGAACCCTCCTTCGCTTGCCCCGTGGAGTAGATTCTCACTCGGAGGCTCTCGTCTCAACCGCGGGGTGTACTCCTCGGGGCGAGCCGAGCGTCGGAGGCTCTGCCATGCGCATCCATCCACGGGCTCACGGCCGTGGTCTTCTACGAAGGCGAATAAAAAAAATCCGTAATGCCCCCCGCAGGGTCATTACGGATTTTCACTATAGCTCTTAGAACTATGCGGTGTCAACGGATGGTTTTGGGATCGGAAAGGTCTTCGTTGGGATCCTCGACGATGCCTAGATGGGAGCCACGGGAGCTGGATACACTCAGATCGTTGCATTTGCCGTGTTGCCTCAGGTACTGCCAGATCTCATCTCCTTCACCCTCTATCGGCTCGAAACCAACATCCGAGCCGCCGCTGTCCTAGGTCTGATCGGAGCAGGGGGCATTGGATATCTGATGAACACCAGCTTTAGGACGTTTCAATACCAGGAGGCAGCAGCCATTGTCCTCGTGCTGATTCTCCTGGTTATGGTCGTTGACTACACGAGCTCTCGCTTAAGAAGATTGGTCGTGTGAGACATAGTGTTCTTCACTTGGGCCAGGCTCGAATGTCCCGATCACTGAGCAGCTTTTTCCAATCATAGCTTTCCCGGTGAACAAAGGCTGAAAGTTCACGCCTCGTTCGGGCTCTGGGAAAAACCCGGGGATGACCAATGGGGACCACCCAGAGGAGGCGAAGGGGTTCCGGCACGTTGAACAGTGTTCTCAAGTCCGCTTCCACCTCCTCTCGAACCGAGACCCACACTGTTCCCAAACCCATGCTTGCCGCCATTAGCATCAGGTGCTCCACCGCGTTTGCCACACTGGCCTGAAAGAGCTTTTCACGGTCCCCTGGCTGGCGTGTGGTAAGATAAACACCCATGGTCCGTGGGTCTCCACAGACCAACACCAAGACACTCACGTCTCCCACGTAGTCCTTCTTGAGCCCTTTATAATGGATTGGATCCTCTAGTTTACGTCGCTTCCACTCTTCGGAATAGATCTGGCGGACTTTTTTCATCTTTTCCCTGTCGCGGGTCACAACGAACTCCCAGGGCTGGGTGTTGGCACCCGATGGGGCCCAGCGGGCCGCTTCCAGAATCGTTTCCAGTTGCTGATCCGTCACCTTGCCGGATTTGTACACCCTGACACTTCGCCTCTTATGAATGATTGCTAAAAACTCCTTGCTGTCCAATGTCTCTCTCCCCCTCCTTTGAAACTTCGCCCTTGTATACAAATAAAGAAGGTGGAAAGTCGAGCGCAGGAAGATCATCTAGATTCCGCTGGCTCCATGGACTTCCTTTCTCACGGTGTGCTAATGTCTCGTCTGGGGGAAAAGGAGTCGATGATTAAGACTGTGGGTCTGGTGGCCAAGTATGGTGAGGCCAAAGCGCTGGCGATCGCAAAGTGGCTCGTGCCTTGGCTCAAGGAAAAAGGGAAGCAGGTCTTGGTGGAACCAGGCTTCACCGAATCAGGCGGAACAGCCTCCGAAAAAGAGGCCATGGCCAAATCAGCGGATTTGATTGTGGTTCTTGGAGGGGACGGGACTTTCCTCAGCATAGCCCGGCTTGTGGAAAGATCCGAGGTCCCGATCATCGGCGTGAACCTTGGCGGTTTGGGATTTATTACAGAGATTGCGGCTGACGAGTTGGAATCCGTGCTAGAGAAAACCCTGAAGGGGGATTTCTCAGTACAGAAAAGAATGACCCTGGAGCTTCGTGTTTACAGCAAAAAGGCCCAACCGAAAAAGTTTCGGGTCCTCAATGACGGGGTCATTACCAAGGGGGCACGCTCGAAGATCATCGGTTTGGAAACCTACGTGGGAAAGGAGTACCTGTGTACCTACAGGGCCGACGGTCTAATCATTTCCACTCCCACCGGATCCACGGCTTACTCCATGGCCGCCGGAGGACCCATACTTTACCCATCTTTGGGGGCAATCCTTCTGTCGCCCATCTGCCCCCACATGCTGACCAACCGCCCCATCGTGATCTCCAACAAATCCACGGTCCGCGTTACCCTGCGCTCGGGTGAGGATACCGTATTTTTGAGTCCGGATGGGCAGCAGGCAATACTTTTGACTGACGGCGATGTAGTGGAGGCACGGGATTTTGGAGTGCCGGTTTCCCTCGTTGAGTCCCCCTCCCGAGGGTACTTCGACATCTTAAGGAACAGGCTGAAGTGGGGTGAAAGATAAGAATCGACACATTTAGAGATG
>JACZQL010000176.1 GCA_022545745.1 Deltaproteobacteria bacterium
GGCAAGGGGATTGGGAATCTTTCCGTCCGCAATACATACACCATCTGAATGATCAAATAGGGGTTGCACTTCATCAGGATGGAGTTGGATATCCACCATCTGTGTTGCTCTGTTGGGAATTCCTTCACTGAGATAGGTTCGTGCCCTATCCTTGCCGTTACCATCAAATAGGGTCACGCTGACATAGTCAGAGGGGAAGACATCCCGCAGCCGGGCAAGCACCGTTTCTACGATCTTCTCTGTGTCCAAGGCCGAAAGGATGGCTCTGTCGATCTCTGCCATGGTGGCCAGGGTTTCAAACTGCCTACCTAACCGGCTGGCCATGGTGTTGAATGACTCCGCAAGTTCCTCAAATTCGTCTCCGCTCGTTACCTTGACCGGGCTAGCGAAGTCTCTTTTGGCAATCCGCTGGGTCCCTGCCTTAAGCCTTTCCAGTGGCACTAGACTCCTTCGAATCTGCCGGATGCTCAAAAGCAAGACCACCAAAAGGGACAAGAGGACAACAAAAGGAAAGATCCTTTTAAAATCTGCCATAGGTGCAAACACATCAGACTTCAATTCACTCAGCACGACCGTCCAATGAGGGGTAAGAAATTTGAACCTCAATGGGATCACCCAAGAGCTTGCTAAGTATTCTTTTCCCTCGTGCGTCCAGTTGAACTGACCTGAGGGGGTCCGCATTATGTTGGACTTCAGCCCTTCTGGAAATAACACCGAGCCATCATCTGAGCAAATGAGTATGTTCTTTAACTGGTCCAAGACACACAGCTCTGTCAGTGGAGGTAGTATATTGTAATCGCCTACGCCCCATAGATAGGTATATGCAATTTCTCCCATCAAGGTTCCCGGCTCGGGTGTTGTAGATCCAGGGCCCGGCTCATGAATATACGTGACGGAAGATTCGTACGAGGCTGGCTAGAAACAACAGTCTTGCCAGAATGGATATGTTGTCTTTCGATCGCCGTGAGTTCAGGAGGATTTTGGATGCTACCAAGGAGGGGCATATTTTTCCCCGTACCGTCCACCAGTACTAGGCCTTTAAACCGCTGTCCTAGATTTTCCCGAAGCCCCTGGACTGGAACCTTATTATGAGCGCCGTTCTTTTTGGAAAAATTGACGACGACGACACCCATCTCAGCCTCGAGGAACAAAAGCCGTTCGTAGATGGTCAACCCCAGACTCTTGCTGGCCTGGTGAAGTCTCTTCTGGCTCTGCTCATTGAGCTGCTTTCTCACATGGCTGAATGAGATGATTGCCAGGGCGGTAATGGGAAGCAAGGCACAGGACACGAACAGAAGCACCATTCGGCGTCCGAACTTGCTCCGAAGAAAGTTTGCGTTAAAGTTAATGATCTGCACCCGAACTAATAGTCTGAGGCTAGGCCCACATAGCCACCGTCGTTGGCTCGGATGATATCATCCCGGCTCCACCTGGATGTGAGGGGTGATACACTTCTCCCGTCTTTACCCATACTGTAAAGATCATAGTCCGAGTTCAACGGAACGAGAAATCGGTCCTTTCGGGCCAGGCCATTCGATGAAGGACCGGCAGCAGCAAAATTCAAATACTCGTAGGTACGTCCCCAGGGATCCAGAATCCCTCCGCGATTTATGTCGGCAAGACTGACCGGTAACATATCGTTAGAAAACTCATACAGCGTGATACCCGCCTGCAGTGTCGTACGAATATCTGCGACCGCTTTTTGACTTCTCGCCTTGTCGATATAGGTTCCAAAAATGGGGGCAGCAATCCCAGCAAGGGTCGCCACGATTGAGATGGTAATCAGAAGCTCTATGAGGGTGAGTCCATTGCAATTCCTCAACCCCATTGACTGCGCAGTGCCCTTAGGGGAACTCCAATGGGGCAACCAAGCTCGATTCAATATTCGCTCATATCGGTCCATAATGCCTCCACCGGCATGTCTTCTCTTCTGCATTGCTAACGTCAATCGGCCGCCTACGTATTTGACTCGCCCTTGACTTCCTCTTTTCTCGTCCATTGGACGCCATTGCGATTTTTTACCACAATCACGCCACCATTTGCCGGATCGTAGGTGAAGGAGAATTTGTACTTTTTCCCCAGACTCATGTAGGTGATGGTGTATGAAATGTTTTCCTTCCCTCGAATCGCTTCAATCTTCTTGATGGGATAAATAGCAATGGGGTCCTCCCCAGCTTTAAAGACGACGCTCTCCTTGGTGAACTCGAGGTCGCGGTTGGCGTATTTTGGCGCCTCGGTGTCCCATAACCCGACCAAATGATCCGGAACAATGATTGTTCTTTCCGGCTCGCATACACAGACCGCGGGAAGAAAAATCCACAAGAAATGTGCCCTTTTTAACCTCATGCCCACCTGTCCGAATAGGTACGAAGATGCACAAAGAATGCCATATTAGGGACAATGTACGTTACGGGTAATTTCGCTTTAACTGTAAGGGTTTTCTGAGTAAGCCTACTCACGGGGCAGGGGGTAATGACTACCGCTGGCAGTCATCGAGATGCCGCTACTTGTCACTGCAGTATTCGTTGTCAAATTTTGTTGGACAAGGAGCCAGAAAAGTGGCTCACGGCATTGTTAAGCGGAATGCCGTTATAGCAATCTCAAAGAGGGTTCTTCATGGGCGGGCAAATTAAAAAATCGTGATAAATCAAATACTTAAATGTCGCCATTAACCCAGGGCTCGTCATCGATAGCGCAATTACCCCTGGACCTTAGCGGTTGTGCGCCATATGCGGCGCATGAATGAGAGCAGCTCGGTTATTGGAACGCTGTAACGCTGCGTCATATCGGTCCAATTTGTACCGCGCCCGTAGGTTCTGAGCACTTGACCAAACGAGGTCCGCCCCTTGAAAGAAAGTCCCCTCAGAGCTACGTACTCACCGTAACTCAGTTGAACCTTCTGTCTTTCCTGGTAGAGAAAGTAAGGATCCATAGTTAAATAGTAGCCGAGGGTTTCGAACAATACCCTTTCCCCACGACCGTCTCTAATGAGTTGATTGACTGCCTGGATTCGCTTCAGCAACTCCCTCTCCGCTCTGGCCTTGGGTGAATCCAACGTCTTGAGGGATGGAAGCAACTCCACGGTTTGGTTGAGCGGTCGATAGTACTGCATGGCCTCGGGGATCCAGGCCCGCAGCTGCTGTGTGCGTTTTTCATAGCCGGGGTGGGTTGAGAGAAAACTCGGTGGCGCCCCTTGACCCTTGGCCGACTCCTTTCGTTCCATTCGCTTCCATACATCCAGTGAAGCTCTAGGATCGTAACCCGCTTTCGCCATAAGCCTGAGCCCGATTCGATCCGCTTCCAGTTCCTGCGAGCGGCTGAAGGGAAGAATAAGTCCAACGGACGCTCCCAAGCCGTAAGCCTGGAGTACCCGAGAATTGCCCCCTAAAGCCGCAGAGAGGCCCAAACCCCCAAGCTGAACGATCCGGTCCCGGCTCATCCTCTCTGCCCCATGACGGGCCAGGGCATGGGCCACCTCATGGCCCAAGATCACCGCCAATCCGGTTTCGTCTCGCGCAGCAGGAAAAATGCCCGTATAAACCGCCACCTTCCCTCCGGGCACTGCGAAGGCGTTGGCCATCTCCGGGTCATCAATAACCGTGAACTCCCATTGGTAATTGGGTTTATTGGCCACCCGGGCAATTTTCTCCCCGACCTTGTGTACTATTCTCGTCGCTTCAGGGTTATGTGAGATGACACTTTGACGAAGAATCGCCCGATAGGCCTCCTCACCCTGGCTGATCTCCGTGCTCTCGGAGATAAGTATGAACTGCCTTCTGCCGGTGATAGGAGCCGTCGCGCAACCGACCAAGAAGAACAAGGCTAAGGCCAAGGTATAGATTCCCCGCATCATGCTGACCTAAAGGCTCGTCTCTTTTCTGGTTCCCAGCATACCCTCTAAAGCCCCATCTTCCCAGGGTTCATAATACGGTTGGGATCAAGGACCTGCTTAATCTGCTTCATAACCTCTAGTGCCGTCCCGTGCTCTTCGGCCATGAACGGAGCAAGCTTGATACCCACTCCGTGACAGTATTCCATCGAACCGCTCCTCTCCTGGACCAAGCCAAGGAGTTCTTCCACGGCCGATTCGAGGTTCGCCTGATTTTGCTCGCCGTCCTGCGTAGCCAAACGCATAGAGAAAAGCTCCGGCTGAGTCCAGAGACCGCTCTCTTGCAGTTGCACTCCATGCTTAGCCACGATTTCCGTTGCTGCCTTTCTGAAGGGTAGGACCTGGGATATGGGCAGTGCCACATGAATAAAGTCTCGATAGAGGTTATCCCTCATCCGCTCTCTCCTGCGGTGGCGATTTTGCTTAAACCGGTGGGCCACCACATGACGATCACGCCAGAACCTTTCCGCTTCGTCGCCAGGGAGTTCTTTCCCTCCACCCCCACGGCAGATCCCTAAGGCGATCTGCTCCTCTAATTGCACCGCCTCCTTCGTTCCTTCTAGACCCAAATAGAGAACCGCTCCGCCATCAAATTTTGTGGCATCATCCCCAAAGTCCATTAGCGATGGTTTGAGACCCTTAACATAGATTCTCTTAATGGCCTCAAAGCCAGCCTCAAAGGAGGAAAAACGAAAGGCCTGAAGGGAGCGTTTTTCGGGTCGAGGAAAAACCCTTAAGGTAGCCTCTGTGACGATCCCAAAACAACCTTCCCCGCCGATGAAGAGATGTTTGAGGTTAACTCCCGTAGAGGATTTGGGAACGGCACGGGTGCGGAAAATCTCACCCTGGGGTAAGATCACCTCTAGTCCCAAAACCTGGTCGCCCATGGACCCGTATTTTCCCCCACGGTAACCCAAGCTGTTGGTGGATATGGTACCGCCAACGGTAGCCACTGGGAGGGTCCAGGGATCATGGCCGAGAATCAACTTTTTCTCGTTCAATCCCTTATCCAACGACTCGAGAACGATCCCTGCATGAACGCGCGCCATTCGTGCTTCGACGTCTATGTCTAA
>JACZQL010000177.1 GCA_022545745.1 Deltaproteobacteria bacterium
TTTTCCATCATTTGAAAGAGATTCGGTCCGGTCCCTTCGATGGCAATGCGGTCCACTTCCTGCATTTGATCCGTGGTCACTGCAGGGACTTCAATCCCTGTGTCCGTGAAAAAGCTTTTCACCATTCCCTCCATTACACTGGTCATTCGGGGAGAACTGCTCTGGCGGACCTAACGCGTCCGGCGAAAGTCGGTCGTCCCACATCCCGGACAACAGTGCATCTCTTCAATCAATGATAAGAATTCCCACTTCGAGTTCACCTCAACGCACGAGAATCGAAAAGCGAGCCGTGTAGGCCTCACCGGGTGCAACACTAGTCAACTCGGGCCAACCGCTGGCGAGTGCGTTTGTTGCTGCTGTCATGGGTTCAAAACAGATGAGATCTCGACCCGCAGGAGCCCAGACAATCGCATAGGGATACCCAAATTCGAAGCATACTGCCAGGCTCCTTTGCCCTCCCTCGAGCGTAAATATGGCTCGATTACCGTTCGCGCATACCAACTCATCAAACAAATCATCGTAAATGCGGTTACCGAGAGGGCCCTTTTTCACGGCCACAGGTTCACGTTCCCTTGTGGGAAGGTTCTGTTCGCTGAGCTGGTAGTGTCTGCGGACCGGCAGGTCAACGATCCATTCTTCACGTTTTACCCCAGGGAGGTGGAAATAGGGGTGCCATCCGAAAACAACGGGAACGCTCAATTTTTCTGTGGCAGTCAACGTTGTCTCAATGGATAGAGAGGCACCCGCAGTCGATCCCGCCAGCGTAATCGTATGCTCTAAGCGGTGAGGAAACGGGAAACCGGGAAAAATTTGTGAATTGGCATCCACCTCTAGTTTTGCGGTGAGACGCGCGCATGTCATGCCTGGAGTAACCTCGGTCACGGTCCACTCCTTGCGACCTGAAGCTAACCCGTGGATGGGTAAACCATTGGGATCGCGAGCCACGAGGGAGGCAACTGGCTTCAGATCGGCTTCTATTTGCCCAACCCGGTAAGTGTCACTTTGCAACCGGTTGCCCCACGGGTGTAGCAGGGGAATACCGAAGGTTTTGCCGTTTTCTACGTAGGCTCTGAGGCCATTCTCTTGAACCAGTAATTCCTCTCCCCTATGGGTGAAAGAAGCTCCGACCATACCAGCGCCAGGGACAAACGTTGCCGTAACCTGGGCGTCTTCTGATTCCAGCCGGTATGCCCTATAGCCTTCGAACTCGGTCTCAGTAATTGCGTGCTTCATCTATTCAGACAAACGCGTTAAATTGTATCCTCTAAATCCCAGCATACCATGCGTACCCCAAGTCCTCCCAGTATCCTCCCTTTCCCCCGCCGATCTCTTTGAGGCTAGTGACAAATTCGATCTTCGTTATGTACTTCGCCATTTTGTAACCCAGTTGGGTCTCCACACGGAGGCGCAAAGGCGCTCCGTGCTCAATGGGGAGTGCTTGACCGTTCATCTCATAGGCGAGGATGGTCTGGGGGTGCATCGCATCGTGGAGATCGATGCTCTGATAGAAGTGCGTTCCCTGTGCGTCGGTGTCTAGACAGTAGAAGACTACGTACCTGGCCTCGGTTTTTGGCTGAACCACCTTGATGAGCTCAGATAAAGGAGCGCCTTTCCACTTGGCAATGGCGCTCCACCCCTCGACACAATCGTGCCGTGTGATCTGGGTTCTCGAGGAAATTCTTTTGAGTTGGGCCAGAGAAAATTTCCTGGGTTTTTTGACTTGTCCCACGACCTCCAGTCTCCAGCTGGCCCAACCCCTGAGGCCGTCTAGGACATACTGCTGATCGAGCGGAGGAGGGTTCCCATTGGCCTTAAAGTAGCTGGAGATTTCCTGTTCACTGAATTCCTTTGCCAGAGCGTTTTTGGGAGTCAGAAGGCGCTGCACTCTCCGGTTCAACCCCTCGGCAGATTCCAGAACAGAGAGGATCTTCTTGTTTTGATGAAGCTGGTCGAAGATATTCTTGCATCCTCCCACCATCAGGGCCGCAGCTCCCTGAATGGCCAATAGCAGGACCTTCCGCCGTGAAATTGTAGAGCTAGGTCTCTCCATTCTTGTCGTCCTCCTTGAACTGCAACAGTCCTGTGTCTTGCGGGGGTTGTTCTACTTTCACTGGTGCAGTCTTGGGTACGTGGACTTCCTGGGAATACCAGCCTGTAATCATGGATCGCATGTTATTCACAAAGCCTGAGACTGCAACCATGAGAATATGACCAAAGGTAAATAGGGCAAAAAGAAAAGTGGTTATAAAGTGGATGGATCGAGCCGACTGCCTTCCCCCGAATAATTCAGGGAGCCAGTTAAAGGCCACGTTCAACTGGGGAGACATGGCCAGGCCAGAGACGATGATCAGTGGTGTGAGCATTACGAGGACACCCACATAGGTAAGTTTTTGTAAACGATTGTATCCTAGCAACTGGAATCTTCGGGATGGAAAGAATTTGCGGAGGTTACCAGTGACTGCATTGTAGATGATGTAGAGGAGCCCATTCAGGACAAAGAGCCAAGCAAAGAAGAAATGCCATCTTCGTCCGCCCGCAAGCCAAAAGAAGCCGGGAATCGTGAGCCAGCTTGGAAAGGCACGTGGGAAGGGACCCGCGGGGGTATTTTGAATGCCCAGAAATCCCGTGGTGTTGACAGTCCAATCATAAAAACGTACGTATCCTACGATTTCTCCATTTTCCTCAGTGGCTGAGATGGTTAAGAAGGCCTCTTCGGGTTCTGACTTGTGGCCCCAGTGAAGGTTGGGATATGCGTTAAAGATCTGCAGGCCGCTCATGAACAGGATCACCAGCGCCAAGGCATTGACCCAATGAGTCGACCGGGTGATCAGGTTATGGCGGTATTGACGGGAAACCACGATGACGGCCTGTTAGCCTCGGGTTCCAAGGGTTCTGTCGAGATTGAATGCGGCACTGATCAGGGCCAGATGGGTAAAGGCCTGCGGAAAATTCCCCAGTCCCTCGCCCCTGTGACCGGTTTCCTCGGCGTAAAGCCCTAGGTGATTGGCGTAGCCTAGCATCTGCTCGAACATGAGCCTTGCCTCATCTACACGACCTGCTCGGGTCAGCGCCTCGACGAGCCAGAAGGTACAGATATTGAACGTCCCTTCCTCTCCCTTTAGCCCGTCAGCCGTCTCGTCCACGTTGTACCGATAAACCAAACTGTTGGAGAGTAGCCCACCCTTTTCCGGTGGCTGCATTGTGGCATCCAGGGTCTTGAGCATACGCGGGTCAGTGGGGGAAACGAAAAAGACCAGCGGCATCATCAGGTTGGCCGCGTCCAGGGAATCACTGCCGTAATGTTGCACGAAGGCCTCGCGCTTGGAATTCCAACCTTCATCCATGATTGACTCGTAGATCTCATCCCTCACCTTCAACCAACGGTTACGGTCAGCGGGGAAGGAGCGCTTGTCTGCCAGGCGGAGGCCACGGTCCACAGCAACCCAACACATGAGCTTAGAATACAGGAAGTTTTGCTGCCCGCCCCGAACCTCCCAAATTCCGTCATCCTTACGCCGCCAGTTTCCGCAGACCCAGTTAACGAGTTGTCTCAGGTGCGTCCAGAGGTCATAAGAAATGGGGCTCCCGTACTTGTTATAGAGGTAGACCGAATCCATAAGCTCCCCATAGATGTCCAGCTGGAGCTGGTTGGCTGCGCCGTTTCCGATGCGAACCGGACGCGACTTCTTATAGCCTTCCAGGTGGTCCAGAGTCTCCTCGGACTCAATGCGCCGTCCATCAATGCGATACATAATGTTGAGAGACCCATCAGGGTTTAGTTCTCGGCAGCGGGCCTCTATCCAGTGCATGAACTCGGCCGCCGCATCGGTAAAGCCAATGCGCATCAACCCGTAAATGGTAAAAGCTGCATCCCGAATCCACGTGAACCGGTAGTCCCAATTGCGCTCGCCTCCCACTCCCTCAGGGAGGCTGCACGTGGGCGAGGCGACGATGGCCCCTGTGGGTGCATAGGTCATCAGCTTCAGCGCCAGCGCAGATCGGTGTACCGTCTCGCGCCACCGTCCTCGGTAGGTGCATGTCGAAAGCCAACGGCGCCAGTAATCGACCGTCTTTTTGAAGAGCTGGAATGCCTCTGGCTCGGAAAGCCCCAGCCCGCAACCCGTGTTGGGATCTACATCCTGGAGAATAAAGGTAGCCGACTCTCCTTCATGGAGCGTAAACTCAGCGGTGACCCCTTTGCCGTTCTGTTTCAGGGGAATTGCGGTAGCTAGACCTAGGCTGAGTGCCGGCGAGTAAAAGCAAGCACCCGCAGCGGTCAAAGATGTTTCATGCTTATCTCGGGCGTAGTTGAAAGCAGGGGTGCACTCCATCTGAAACGGCATGCTTCCACGGACCACGGTGACCCTGCGGACCACCTGGTGGTGTCCATGGCCGCTGGCAAGCTCTCCCACCGGCATAAAATCTATGATCTCTCCAACCCCATCGGCGGAAAGAAAACGCGTGACTAGGATGTTGGTCTCAGGCCAGTAGAACTGCTTGTGCGTGATCCCTTTGTCCACACCGGTGATCTTAAAACGCCCGCCCTTTTTGTCATCGAGAATAGCGGCAAAGACACTAGGGGAATCAAAATTTGGAAAGCAAAACCAGTCGATGGAGCCGTCCATTCCCACGAGGGCGGCTGTATGCATGTCGCCTATGATTCCGTAGTTTTCAATTGGTTGGTACGCCATAAATCCTACTTTCTCTTAAAGTCTCACGATTTCTCAGCAATCAATTAAAGCTCCAATAATTATAAAGGTAAATAAGGCCAGAGCCAACCTCTTAAAAAGAAGAGTGCCCCACGCTCATTGCTGTCCTCCTTGTGTTGTCTTTTTGATTTTCTCTCGAGCAGAGGTAGCCTGTCTTTCTCGGGACCGCTCCCGCGCCCCTAAGTTCATTGGTCCTCGAATCCTAGCTTGCGTGATAGAAGGTGATCGATGCTGATTTTGCCCGTGCCT
>JACZQL010000178.1:0-2028 GCA_022545745.1 Deltaproteobacteria bacterium
GGCCGAATGAAAACGAAAGACCCCACCGTGAGAGCGGCCGAAGACCCGATTGACGATCTCATGGATAGACTGGTCGAGGGAATCGCACGCCTTGACCACAACTGGGTCTAGCACCGTTAGTCGCCCTCCCGTCTTCAGAACGCGCCGAGCTTCGCGTACCACCAAAGGCGGATCTTGAAAGTGATGCAGGCTAAAGGCCACAAAGCCGCGGTCGAAAATCCCGCTGCGAAAGGGCAACACTCCCGCATCACCCGCCGCCTGCAAATATCCTGAGAGGGATTCTCGACTTGCCATATCATGGGCCACGCTCAACATGGCGAGGGCCTGATCCAGGCCGATGACTTTCCCTCCTTTGAGACGCTCGGAAACCGGCTTGGCAAAACGCCCGGTCCCGGTGGCGATGTCCAGTACCCATTCGCGGCCTTCCAGTTGAAGGCCTTCAAGCAAGTGCAAGCCGAGCTTTGCACGGATATCCGACCTGCCCGCCCGCTGGTCGAATTCCAAGGCATGCTCGTGATCATGAAAAGAACTCTTTCTTTTCTCTTGCTTCATTTAGCTGCCAGCCCCGTAATGATTTTCCATTGCTCGTTGTTGACCGGCATCACCGAGAGACGGGATATGCGAATGAGGTCAAACTTGGCGAGTTTGGACTGTGCCTTCAACTCTGCGAGAGAGACCGGTCGGGGAAGAGGCTTTGACGCCTCAATATCAAACACGAGGAGCTTCGGGTCCTGCTTTGTTGGGTCGGGGTAGGCGCCGGTGGTGGCACGAGCGATACCTACGGCGGACTTTTCCTTTCCTGAATGATAGATCAAAAACCAATCGCCTTTGCGAACAGCCGCGATGTGCTTCAAGGCCAGGTTGTTCTTCACCCCATCCCAGGTGGTGCGTTTATCCTTTTGCAGTTGCTGGAAGGAATAAGCGCTTGGTTCGGTCTTTACCAGCCAACGATTTGCCATGGTTCTCTCTCCCGGTGTTATTTAGCCCCATCCGCCCAACCTCTGTCAATGCTCAAAATTGAACTCCCCACTGGAACATGTTAAGGGGAGACACCATGCCTACTTTTGAGAAATTCTGCGAAACCTTTTTTCAGAAATACTTCACCCTCCATCCCACCGATGCGATCCATTACGGCATCGAGGGTTACGATCACCTCCTCACAGAATTCAACGACGAAGCCTACGTTGAAGAAAAAGCATTTTCGCAGGACTCCCTCCAGGGACTCCGTCAGGTAAGCGTCAAGGGACTGACAAAAGACGAAACCCTTGATTATGCCTTGCTGGAAGGTCAGCTGACCATCGAGAATTACGAATTCAACAAAGAGGACTACCGGATCAGGCAGCCTGATACCTACCTTCCCGCGTCCCATATCTACATTCTGACGGTCCACCCGACAAAGGACCGGTGTGGGAGCATTATCAGCCGGCTCGAACGCGCCCCGCGGATGCTCAAGCAAGGAATAGAAAACCTCAGCCGCCCGGAGGCGAGCCCACCACGGCTCTGGACGGAGATGGCCATCGAAGCCGCAAAAGGGGAAACCACCTTTCTGGACCGGCTTTCCAGCATCCCAACGGTTCGCGAGTGCCTAAAGGATGCCGGTCGATTCAACAAGGCGGTGGAAAAGGTCAAAGACGCCATTCGAGACTATAAAGAGTTTCTTGAGCGGGACCTCCTGCCTCGGAGCCTTGGCTCCTATGCGGTGGGTGAAGAACACTATCACATCCTTCTCAAGAAGCGGCATTTTCTAACCCATGATGCACAGAGCCTGCTCGCCCTCGGAGAAAAGCTCTTTGAAACCACGAAGCGAGAGCTGGCACAGGTTGCCGAGGAGATCCTTCCGGGAAAATCCATTGCGGAGGTGGCCCTGAAGATTCAAGCGAGTCATCCGCCAGCCAGTGATGTCCTGTCGGCTTACCAGACTGCCATGGAGAAGTCCCGTTCGTTCGTTCGCGAAAAACAACTCGTTTCTTTTCCACCGAGTGAAAAGCTCCGCGTGGTCCCTACCCCAGAATTCGAACGCCACGAGAT
>JACZQL010000178.1:2038-4925 GCA_022545745.1 Deltaproteobacteria bacterium
CCTTTCGCCGCTTACCTCCCGCCTTCCCCAAAGGATCCTGAGCAGGTGGGCCATTACTATGTGACCCCGGTCACAGATTCTGACGAGCTGAGGGAACATAACTGGGTCAGCCTGGAAAACACCTCTGTCCACGAGAGTTACCCTGGCCATCACCTTCAATTCACCGTTGCCAACTCCATTCGTGAGAGTTCCACCCTGCCGCGGCTGATGAACGAGTCCTCCGTCTTTTATGAAGGATGGGCCCTCTACTGCGAGCAGCTCATGCAGGAGCAAGGATTTCTCAATACCAAGGAGCATCGCTTCGTGATGCTCAAAGACCGCATCTGGCGCGCCCTTAGAATTATCATCGATGTGAAAACCCAGTCGGGAAGGCTATCCTACGACGAGGCCACGGATCTCATGGTTCGCGAGCTTCACTTTCCGCGCAGCCAGGCACAGGGGGACCTAAACTGGTACAGTCAATCCCCCGCCACCCCCATGGGTTATGCCCTGGGCTGGTCCATGATCAACCGGATCCGAGAACAGCAGAAAAAGAAGCTGGGTTCGCGCTTTAGCCTCCGTGATTTCCACGATCGCCTGTTGAGCGCCGGCAGCATCTCCCTTCCACTGGTGGAAAAAAGACACTTTTCCGAATGACTCAAAAAACCAAAACCACGAAGAAAAAGCAGCGTGGTCCCTTTCTCGGAGCCCATATGTCCATCGCCGGGGGAGTAGAGAAGGCCCTCCTAGCGGGGGAAAGGGCCCAATGCGATGCGATCCAAATGTTTACCAAATCATCGCGCCAATGGGCGGCTGAACCCTATAGCGCAGAGGAAATTCAATTGTTTCATCACAGTCAAAAAGAGACCGGCATCGTCAAAGTGATTGCCCATGACTCCTATCTGCTCAATCTGGGATCACCCGACGAAGGGCTGAGAAAAAAATCCATCCGTGCCTTCATTGATGAGATGGAAAGCTGCGAGAGCTTAGCCATCCCCAACCTGATTGCCCATCCCGGGGCTCATATGGGTGCGGGAGAAAAAGCCGGAATCAAGAGAATAGCGCGCTCACTGGACCAGATTCACAAGGCGTGTCCTGGCTATCAAGTCAAAGCGACTCTGGAGATTACCGCCGGGCAGGGAACCACATTGGGATACCGTTTCGACCAGATCCGAAGCATGATCGATGGTGTCAAACAAAGCGAGCGCCTTAGGGTCTGCTTCGACACAGAGCATGCCTTTGCCGCTGGCTACGATATCAGAACGAAGGAAGGCTACGAGCGGACCTTCACGGAATTTGATGAACGAATTGGGATTGATCTGTTAGCCGCCTTTCACCTCAACGACTCCAAGAAGGAGTTCCACTCCAGGGTGGATCGCCACGAACATATTGGCAAGGGGCATATTGGCGTGGAGGCCTTTCGATTGTTAATGAACGACCAACGATTTTGGGGTCTCCCCATGTGTTTGGAAACCCCCAAGGGTCTAGATCTCAAGGAAGATAAAGAAAACTTAAGCCTGCTCAGGAGCCTGATCCGGTAAGGAGCTAGGACAAATTCTGCCACAGAGAGAAGGTCTCTTTTCCCTTGTCAGAGGCGGCTGAGGTAAACCAGGGCTCCTGCGCTTTGGCCCCTTTGGGAAGGCCAAAAAAGTAGATCCTGAGCATCTGCTCTATCAGTTCTGGAAGAGGCGCGTCTCTCTTGGGGTTGTACCAGGTATAGACCCAGTTCATCATGCCGAACAGAGAAAAGGCGGCTACCCTGTGATCCAACCCTTTGCCCCCTTCCCGTTTCTGCAACTCTTCAATCAGATCCATGAGGATCTTGACATAGCGCCGCTTCAGTAGCTGAATCTTATCTTGGAATTCACCCGTCAGGGATTCATCTTCGTGCGACATTACTTTCATTTCGCACATGTTGTGGAGGAAAAACCCGAGATGATTCTCCACAAATTTGCGCACCTTCACTCTCACGTCCTCCCGCGGGTTGGCCGTCTTCTCCCACCTCTGCAACAGGGTCAAGAAACACTGCTCCTGGATCATGAAAAGGAGTTCCTCTTTGGTGCGAAAATAATAGTAGAGACCCGCAAGGCTCATCCCCGTTTGACGGGCGATATCGCGGATGGAGGTTCGGTGAAAACCCTTCTCTGCAAAAATGGTCGCAGAGGTCTTAAGGATCTGCTGGAGTCGTTCGTCGTAGTGGCGAGTTGAGGACTCTAAACGATTGGCCATGGAGCGACTTTCATGTTTGCAGATCACCTTTGGGGTGTCAAACTCGAACCCGGACATGGAACCGTTTACGCGGTCCCAACCGGGTCAAAGTGCCGGCAACACCTTCTGGGCGAAACGTTCCATTTGCTCCAGCCGATCGGGCCAGCGGGGCGTCATAAATTGAAGCGAGATATGCTCCACCCCAACCTTGCCATAACCTCTCAACGCGTCGATGAGCTGTTCAGGATGACCCATCAAACGACCCTCTTCTTGAGGAACCGGTGTTGGGGTGACCTCCACGGGTAGACAACACGCGAGGCGGATCGTATCAGCATCTCTCCCCGCTGCTCGCGCGAAGCGCCGAATGTTATCGAATCGAGCGGCCAACTCCTGGGGTGTAATGGTTACGAAGTAAGGAAACCAGGCATCCCCATAGGAGGCAACCCGCCGTTGGGCTCGGACTCCCTCTCCCCCTACCCAAATGGGAAGACGAGGTCGCTGAAAAGGTTTCGGGTAGGAGGCAACTTCGTTAAATTCATAGTAACGACCCTTAAAGCGAGGTCGATCCGTCTCCCAAAGCTGCTTCAGGATATCAAGCTGCTCATCTGACATGGCACCCCGCTCCTGAAATGGGACCCCCAATGCCGCAAACTCTTCCGCCATCCAACCGACACCCACCCCAAGGATAAACCGACCCTTT
>JACZQL010000179.1 GCA_022545745.1 Deltaproteobacteria bacterium
GAGGGATCCTTTCTATCCTGGAGGCCTTGGGGAATGAGCATTTTTTTCGCGTTCGAGTGGGGATCGGGCGTCCGCCGGGTGGGATTGATCCAACCGACTATGTACTGAGTCCTTTTTCACCGGTGGAGAATCCCCTTGTAGAGCAGGTGGTCTCGAGGGCCGCAGAGGCTGTCCAGAGCCTTCTCGAGGACGGATCTCATCGAGCAATGGAGAAGTTCAACCAAGTAAACTAGAGGAGTATTGATGCAGGGGTTAGTAACATTAGTTCCTTTTGTTGGTGTGGGTGGTCTCGTGATCGGTTTATTGGTCTATTTGAATCTTGTTCGGATTCCGGTCAAGAGTCCTAAAATGCAAGCGGTCGCGGACTCCATCTATGAGGGGGCCATGGCCTTCTTAATGCGGGAGTATCGGATACTCGCTATCTTCATCATCGTGGTGGCCGCTCTTGCAGCATGGCAGCTTGGGATTCCGACAGCCATAGCCTTTTTAGGTGGATCCCTCTGTTCCATTTTGGCGGGATTCATAGGGATGAAGGCGGCAACCCGGGCCAACGTCCGCACGACGCAAGCCGCCATGGAGCATGGCGAGGGAGAAGCCCTGCTAGTGGCCTTTAACGGAGGCTCGGTGATGGGGCTTTCCGTTGCCAGTCTAGGCCTCATAGGAGTGGGGGTGTTTTATCTCCTTTACGGCGACCCCGATACCGCTAAGGTCATCAATGGCTTTGCCATGGGCGCGAGTTCCATCGCACTGTTTGCTCGAGTCGGTGGGGGTATTTACACCAAAGCTGCTGATGTTGGTTCCGATCTGGTGGGCAAGCTGGAGGCGGGGATCCCCGAGGACGATCCACGCAATCCGGGTGTGATTGCTGACAATGTGGGTGACAACGTAGGGGATGTGTGTGGAATGGGAGCCGATCTATTTGAATCTTATGTCGGCTCCATCATTGCTGTCCTTGCTATTGCTGTGACCTTGACGGAGGCCAATATCAAGGGGCTTTTCGTCTCCCAACAGGAGACCTCAAGACTTGTTCTCATGGCCTATCCGTTGATTCTCGCCTTAACGGGACTTATCGCATCCGTACTAGGGATCTTCTCGATGCGTCTATTGAAGAGAATCAATCCCCAGACTGCCCTACGGGCCTCCACTTTAATTACAGCGGTAATTTTTTTGTTGGGAGCCTTTGTGCTGACTCAAAGCTATGGTATCAGCACAGGGGTTTTTTGGGCGGTTCTTTCTGGTTCCCTGACTGGAATCGCCATCGGGTTGATCACGGAATATTACACCTCCTCTAAACCCGTCTACCGCATCGTTGAGGCCAGCCGAACGGGCGCTGCGACAAACATTATCCACGGGTTGGCAGTGGGCTTCGAGAGCTGCGCCTTACCAGCCCTGTTTATTTGTCTCGCTATATTTGTCGCAAATTACATGGCCGGGCTGTACGGTATTGGTGTGGCGGCCGTAGCCATGCTTGCCACCGTGGGGATCACTATGAGTGTCGATGCTTATGGCCCCATCGCAGACAACGCAGGAGGCATTTCTGAAATGTGTTCTCTTGGACCCGAGGTACGTAAGATCACCGATGGTTTGGATTCCCTAGGGAATACCACCGCAGCCATCGGTAAGGGTTTTGCGGTTGGGTCTGCGGCACTCACGGCCCTCGCCCTTTTCTCTGCTTACACAGCGACTGTGAGCGCAGAGCTAGTGGCCAAGGGGCAGCAGCCGCTTCAGATCATCATAACGGAGCCGATAGTTATCATCGGTCTCTTTATCGGCGGTACCATTCCTTTTCTGATCGCTGCAATGACAATGACCGCGGTAGGTCGGGCCGCAGGGAAAATGGTGGAAGAGATCAGACGTCAGTTTCGTGAGATTCCCGGGCTCCTGGAGGGCCGGGAGGGAGTCAAGCCCGATACAGCTCGTTGCGTAGATATCTCAACTAGTGCTGCCCTCAAGGAAATGATTATCCCAGGTGTCGTGGCGGTCATATCGCCTGTGGTGGTGGGTTTTCTGCTGGGTCCCGCAGCCTTGGGCGGGATGTTGGCTGGCGCACTGATTACGGGCGTTCTTCTTGCCCTGACCATGGCCAATGCGGGAGGGGCATGGGATAATGCAAAAAAGGCTATTGAAAAGGGCGAAATCACGGGTGAGGAAAAAGGTTCAGACGGTCACAAAGCCGCCGTGGTGGGAGACACGGTGGGTGATCCCTTCAAGGACACCTCGGGTCCTTCGATGAACATTCTCATCAAGCTCATGTCCGTGGTATCTCTTGTTATCGCGCCGCTATTGGTTTAACTCTTGTCCAAGTGGTACCTGATCCCAGAGGAGGGTCAATTGTAAAGGATCCTATCGTGTGCTAGTAATCTGATCTATTATGGAAGCCCAAAAAGACTCTGCACTTTATGAAACCCTGTTTATCCTGCGCCCTGAGTTGGGCGGGAAGGCAAAGGAGTTTATTGATAAATTTAAGAAAATCGTCGAGGATTTACACGGTACGGAGGTCAACGTGGAGGAATGGGGAAATCGGGATTTGGCTTATCCCATTCAGAAGAAGAGTCGCGGGTACTATAGCCTCATGCAGTACCGCGCCTCCGCTGGGATCGTAGAGGAGCTAGAGCGAAATATGAAGCTGATGGAGGGTGTCATGCGATTTCTCACGGTCCGGCTGGACGAGGACTTGGTCACTCCATCAACCGAAACGCCCGAAGAGCGACCTCAAAGGGTAGAGACAGTACCAGAGGGTGAGTCGAGCAAAGCAGGGCCTGAGTCATAATTGGGATGCCAAAGAATCGATAGTGGGCGCCTGAAAACACAAAACGAGAGTAAGAGAGTGACGGAGTAAAAATGGCATATAATCCTCGATACGGTCGAGATCGGATGGATGAAGAAGGGCGCTCACCGCGCCGGCGGACCATGACCCGCGGTAAGAAGGTCTGCCGGTTTTGCTCCAACATAGATATCAAGATTAATTATAAAGATAGCCGGCTCTTGGGGCAGTTTATCTCTGAGAGGGGCAAGATTATGCCCAGTCGAATCACCGGTAACTGCAATCACCACCAACATCGTCTGGCCATTGCCATTAAAAGGGCGCGAATCGTGGCCCTCATTCCGTTTACCACTGCCAAGATCTGAGGAAGTCCCGATACTTTGATGAACCGGATTGAAATCCCCATCAAATTTATTGTCGCTGCAGCCGCTACATTCTTCCTCTTCCTGTCCGGACTGGCGATCCCGCTGGCCGGAATTCTGATGATCCCTCTAGTTCCCCAGCCATCTCTCGCCTTCGGTGTGAAATACGGTAGGGGACCTGCATTCGCCATACTGTTCACAGTAAGCCTGTTACTGTTCCTGTTCGGGGGGAGAGAAGTGACCGTTGGGTTTCTACTCCTCGCCCTTATGGTGGTACTGTTTTTTTACTTTTTTGGCCGCGGGTGGTCTATAGACCTAGTCGTGGTTGGTACCGCCACAGTTATGTTCGTTGCCCTCTCTACACTCTTGTTAGCCATTTTCGGATCACTATCCCAACTTCGAGAAGTCACCGGCAATGCCCTCAGAGAGAACCTGGATGTCTCATTGAGAATTTATGAGCAAACAGGATTTTCGCCTGAAACCATCGAACTGGCTCGTGAACGCTCACCACAGATCATTGATTTGATTTTACAGATCATGCCGGCCCTTGCCTTTATGAGTTTTGTAACTATCGTTCTCATCAATCTCGTGCTTCTTTCCTATCGATTCCCCCAGTACCGTGCCTCTTTTTATTCCCTTGGGGATCCTAAGGAATGGAGGTCTCCTGAGCCTGTGATCTGGTGTTTTATCTTCTCGGGGTTTTGTCTTTTTCTTCCCGCTGATTGGGGAATCTATACCCTGGCTTTAAACGTTCTGCTAGTCGTTTCGCCCTTTTACTTATTTCAAGGTTTGGCCATCGTGGCCTATTTCTTTCATCACAAAAAGGTTCCTCTTTTCTTACGAGGCATCGGGTATGTGCTCATAGCCTTAGAGCAGCTTGTGACCCTAGCCATTGTGGGGCTCGGACTATTTGACCTGTGGGGTGACTTTCGCAAGCTCAAGAAGAAAAATTTGAATCAGGACCATGTGTCCGAGCAGGATTCTTAGGAGGAACTCATGGATGTGGTTTTAAAGGAAGATGTTTTCTCCCTAGGCAAGATGGGTGAGGTAGTCCGCGTCAAGGATGGATATGCCAGGAATTATCTCTTGCCTCGCGGATTGGTTCTCGTGGCCAACAAAAGAAACTTAAAGGCCTTGGAACATGATAAACGGGTGATTGCAGGGAAGAGGGAACGAGCCTTGTCTTCGGCACAATCTCTGAGCGAAAAGCTGTCGGCCGTATCCCTGAGGATTCCTGCTAAGGTAGGAGAAGAGGGAAAACTATTTGGCTCGGTCACCAACTTTCATATCGAAAAGGCCCTTAGCGAAATCGGACATACTGTAGAACGCCGCAAGATCCATTTACCTGAACCCATTAAGAACGTAGGAGAATATGAAGTCCCCATCCGGCTGGCCAACGATGTGACGGCAAACATTAAGGTCTCCGTAGTCTCTGAGGAAGAAGGGCAAGCCTCGGAATAGTATCTTACCGATAGAAGGTTCAACAGAACGACTTCAACAAAGTTTATCGCGCCCTCCGGGCTGTAGGCCGTACCCTCCGGGGCGTAGCCCTTACGGAGCGGAAGCCGGGCCAGAAGGCCAAGACTCCGCCAGAGGACGGATCAGCCTTTGGCTGAGCCTAGACCGCAAAGAGAAAACTTTTGCGATTTTTTCCGAACTTGGCGTCCTTTGCCCTGTGGAGTATTAGCCCTGGTCGAGGCAATCCAACTCGGTCGAGCTGTTACTCCACGGGGCGAATTATCCTCTATCCGATTCCCTAGACACAAATTCAAGGAAAAATTTCAAAT
>JACZQL010000180.1 GCA_022545745.1 Deltaproteobacteria bacterium
ATCGCCGTGGCACGAATTGAAAAACAGAAAGAGTCGACGGGTTCCGTTAAAGCATCTCTCAACTACCTCGTGGACACAGGGGAAAAGCCGGTGACCTACACCGCCAAACCGGGTTCCACGCCCGAACAGCGGTCTGGAAGGTACGAGGCGCACACGGTTACCATACAGGACGGCCGCCCCATAATCGATCAATTCGCTTGAGATCGTGAGGGATTCGTTTTTATCAACCATGAGACGAAGGTGAAGGATTTCTACAACGAAGATGAGTTGCGGTCGGTCTACTACCCTGAAATGGAGCAGCTGGTGAAAGATCTGACCGGCGCATCGCGAGTCCTGGTTTTCGACCACACCCTACGGGCCGAGGACGACGAGACGCGGGAAGAGAAAAAAGTGCGCGAGCCCGTCAGGAGGGTTCACAATGACTACACCGAGTGGTCCGGTCCCCAGCGAGTGCGCGACCTACTTCCCCCCGACGAGGCAGAGACACTGCTCCAACACCGGTTTGCGGTGATTCAAGTGTGGCGACCCATCCGGAAACCGGTGCAAACGGCGCCCCTAGCCATTGCCGACGCGATGAGCATCGCGCCCAAGGACCTGATTCCCACCGAACGGAGGTACCCGGATCGGGTCGGCGAGACCTACCACATCACCTTTAACCCCTCCCACCGGTGGTTCTATTTTCCGGAAATGCAAAGAAACGAGGCCCTGGTTTTCAAGTGCTACGATTCGGAAAAGGACGGCAGGGCGCGATTCTCCGCTCACTCGGCCTTCGAGGACCCCAACAGCCCAACTGACGCACCGCCACGTGAGAGTATCGAGATCCGCACCCTTGCCTTTTTTCCGCCCTCGGCCTGACAGGACTACTTTTTCTTCTTTTTACCCCTCACCAGGAAGCTGAGGCTCTCCTTCGTCTTTGGAGACATCGATAATATCTCGTCAACACGTATCTCAATCTCGTTCCCTGGTATGAACTTCAAGTTGAGCCTGGATCTCTTTGCATCAGCCAGGAACCCAGGATCTTGCATCGTAGCCGCGAAGGCCTTGCGCAAAATTTCCAGCCGCTCTTTGGGCGTCCCAGGTGGAACCGAGTAAGGGCGCATGAAAGCGTATGGTGCTGCCCAGGCATCGTAGGTAGCGAGAGCTTCTTTCCCGGCTTTCGCTTTAATAAGCTCAGGGATCAGCGGAAGGT
Organism: Deltaproteobacteria bacterium; assembly: GCA_022545745.1. The sequence continues at coordinate 1,190 of JACZQL010000180.1, forward strand.
CTTTGACCTCCGGGTCATCCTCCCGACTGTGGATGAGATATGGGATCAGCCTGTCATCGCCCTTTGCATTGAGCATAGCACTAGCCGAGACCTTCATGGACTCCCAGGTCCAGCAGGCCCCGTCCACTTCTCGTCTCTGCATGGCTAGGCGAATCAATGAGGTCCCTGAATAACCGGAGATAATCTCGAAATTGGTCCCCAGGGTCCGGTTTAAAATTTTTGGCACGTCGTAATAAGGAGAACCCGCCCTTGTGGCACCCAGCTTAATACGCTTTTTCGATGCGAGCACATCATCAAACGTCTTATGGCCTGTGAAGCCCATGATGGCACAGATTGGCGTTCCAGTGCTTGGGGCACCAAGCCAACCTACCTTCTTGGGGTCAATTCTAACGGATTTGTCTCCCAGGGTTTGAAGCAACACAGAGGCGCCGGTCCAAACCGATATCGTCAACCCATCCCCCTTGGCCTTATTGTAGCTGTAGTTGGCCGCAATCAGGGTCCCTGCCCCAGGCATGTTTTGCACGAATATGGTAGGCTTACCAGGGATATGCTTGGTTAAATGGCGGGCAATGGTCCTGCTATAGGTATCATAACCCCCTCCTGGTGGGGCTCCGACAATCAGGCGAATGACTTTGCCTTTGTAGAATTCGTCGGCCATTGCGGCGGACCCACCAAAGGTCAAAAACGCAAGGCTGATGACGAGTCTCATCATGAATGAACATCTCTTACTCATGGTATCCTCCTTTTAAAAGGTGTTAGTCAGCTCCGTTTTCCAACAGATAACTACGGCGATCGATCTTCACGGTACCGTTGGTAAAGTTGATGGAGATATTGATATCCCCTTCCGTGCGCTGCCACGGGATAACCTTCATGGTCCGATGGCCCGCCTTCGTGTTGGGCTCTTGAAAGGCAATGGCCTCTGCCTCTTCCCTGCTGTCGGCACGCAGGATGAACATGCCGTAACCGAAATCTGACTTTTCACTGAAACGGGGATTTTCCAGCTTACCGGCACCGAAAAGCAAACCCCTGCGTTCAAGATCTGCCAACCACTCCTTATGGGGGCGACGCAGCTCGGCCGGCGGCGGTGCGCCAGCCGGTGGCTTTTCCACCAGCGTCATCACGCAGAGATAGCACTGTTCACGTTTCATGGGGCGGGTTACATCTTGCCTGAGCTCGGCCATTGAATATCCTCCTTGGATGGTCCTATCGTCGGGTCAGATAAGGGTAATACTAGCTTGGTGGGTTAAATGTCAACTGCCTCAATGGCAAATCCTTCACCCTCCCCTTGTCCGAATTTCGTAACTTTGGCACGGTCTTCTGTGCCAGAGCTCTGACGGGGTCCAATCGAACCCGGCGCCCCTTTTCCATTGCCAAAGGGATTTCCGATCCCCCCGCCGAAAGTACCGTCCAGAATCTCAAACCCTGGATAGTTTCGGGACCGAAGAACTTGTCTTCCACGGGAAACTCAATAAATAATCGCCAGCTGCCCTCCAGCGTACCCAACACAAGACCATCCGTGCAGCATGGAAACCAACGATGGCGGGCGATAAAGAGCCTTTGATCCAGCTGAATTTCGTAGGAATCCCAGTCGCAACGGATCATCGAAAACCAGAATGTCTGCGCCGTCGGGATCTCCCTCCACCTTGAGCCGTAAGACCGCGGCCCCACCGTCCTCGTCATGAAATTTTCCGGGGTACCCAGGATAACTCCATTTGCCCATAGGACGTCTTCTGGAACCGTCTCGAAGGGGTTTTTCGCCCGTACTTCCACGCCTTCGATGTCGGAATTGGATGCGCCCCGAAGGACGGCATCGGATAGCTCGCGTGCGTTGGCCGAGGGCGCGTGGACGACCAACAGGAGGTGCTTTTTGGAATTCACTTTGCTCCCCGCCTGGAAGGCTAGCCAACTCACAGGATGAACGAGGAGACAATCGCTACTTCCAGGGACCGTTCTCTCATTATCCCATGGTAGGACAAATGTCCACATACCCCTCTCTCAGGATAGGTTGGAAATTATTTCCCAGTGGAGTAATGGAGAATTAGGCAGATTTGTCACAATCATTCATTAACCAAAAGGAGGCAAATATCATGGCAAACGCCATTGCGGAAGAACACCCAGGACTCGGGAAGGGCCTTGGAAGGCTGCAGGGCAAAGTAGCCATTGTGACTGGAGCCAACAGCGGCATCGGGCGCGCCACCGCACGCCTCTTTGCCCACGAAGGGGCAAAGGTGGTGTGCTGTGACATCCAGGAAACGACATCCCCAAGAGTAGACAGACTCATTGAACAGGATGGCGGCCAGGCAGTTTACCTGCAAGCAGATGTCACCCGTCAAGCTGATTGGGATCGGACCATCGATACGACGTTAGAGCGATTCCACGGTCTGGATATTCTCTTCAATAATGCTGGTGGAGGCGTGCGCAAGAAAATTCACGAATTCACTGATGATGAGTGGAACTTCATCATGAATTTAAATCTGAATTCCATATTTCGCGGAGCAAGGGCCGCCCTCCCCCACTTTCTTAACCAGGGTCAGGGCAGTATTGTGAATACGGCCTCCACCTTTGGAATTCTTGCCACCGAGCAATACCCAGCCTATTGTGCCACCAAGGCCGCCGTGGTGAACCTGACCCGTCAGATGGCCCTGGACTATGGTCCTAGTGGGATCAGAGTGAATTGCGTGTGTCCCGGCTCTACCGAGACACCTCGATTCAGGGGCTACCCGCCACGGCCCTCGCTGGATCGGGCAACGGAGGAGCAACGCGCAAGGATGGCCAACAGCAATCGTGCCCTAAGGCGGATGGCCCGTCCGGAGGAAATCGCCTACGGAGTGCTCTTCCTCGTATCAGACGAATCTTCCTTCGTCACAGGCCACGCCCTCGTGATCGATGGCGGGCAAACTATCGACGCGTGAGATTCAGTCTCTGCTTATTCTGACCCACGAGAAGGAACATCAAAGAGTGAACATGGTAGGGTTCCGGATTTGAGTGTTGAGGATCTGAGTTGGCGTCCACCGCTTTCACACGGCGACGATGCGGTGAAGACCTATAGCGGGGGGCCCTTCGACTGGAGGCCCCCCCCGGTTTCGATTAGACTGAGAAGTCCCTATTGACCGTTTTCAAACTCAGACGGCCCCAGGAGCGCTTCGCCAGGTCCTCACGAAGTCCACCATGAAAATCAGCAATGCCAAGCAACCCAGTATGGCTGGGATAAAATAGACCTGACCATAGTTGAGACCTTCCCACCAGGCACCCAACATCCGCATTCCCCAATAGGCACCGACCCAACCGATCACTACCTTGGAGAAGTACGAACTAAGGCCCGCGGTGACGTAGTAGTTCATCCCGAAGTGCATGATCGCCGAGACCACCATGCTAATGACGAGCAGGATAAGAAAGCTTATAAAGTCCATGAGCACCCTCCTAATCCGAATATTCCAATAGCTAGAAGGGCAAAAGATGTGCCATCCAAATTCCGTTGAAATTATGGGGATTTTTGGTCCCTCGGGACCTTACAAGGGGGTACTATTTTGGACAATGATACGCGAGAAATGTCCAAGACGGAGCGTTAGTGGAATTCTAAGAACGACCTCAGCAAAGTTCTTCGCGCCAAGAGTCCGCCAGAGGACGGATCAGCCTTTGGCTGGGCCAAGCCCGCATAGATTTATTAGCCGCAGATCAACGCAGACGAATCAGTTTCCAGT
>JACZQL010000181.1 GCA_022545745.1 Deltaproteobacteria bacterium
GACGGCGGTTTCGTAGTCAACGGTCAGAAGCATTACGTCACCAATGCCACGCAGGCAGATTGGCTTTGGGTCGGGAGGATTGCTTTTGAGGGTAAGGCCGGAGTCCTCGGGTTAATGGTCCACCGCGACAATCCGGGTCTCACAATCGATGTCTCCGCTTGGCGTCCCATGGGAATGAAAGCTTGTGTGAGCCCTTGGCTCGATCTCAAGGACTGCTTTGTCCCTAAGGAGGACATGATAGGTCGGCTCGGGCAATTTCGCGCCGAAAACTGGTTGGGAAAGATCAACTTCGCCTTCTCAGCTAACTACCTGGGCTCAGCAACGGCTATGTACGATCTGGCACTGGACTATGTTCGGAATCGGGGAGGCGGTAAGGATCCTTATCGGCAGCTCCGAGCGGGGGAGCTCAAGAGCCTTTTAGATGCCTCCAGGCTGCTTCTCTACCAGGCAGTCACCATGTACAAGAATGATCCCGATAAAGCTATGGTGCATGCCCATGAGGCTAAATGGATGATAAAAGAAACACTTTACCGGGTCTTGTCGGGGGTTGGGGAGCTAGCCGGCTCCACGTCCTTGTTTGAAAAGCATCCCCTGGAACGGTTCTGCCGGGATATGCACGTCCACATGCTCCATGGTCGGCATGACATAGCAGCTCAAATTGTGGGGGCCGCAGAGTTTGGGGAGGACTACGATGTCAATCGCACCCATTGAGGCGGACGCTCGCGGGCGGATCCCCCTGGAACTCTCATGAAGCCTCCACGGGTTTACACCCGTGGTATCCTTCCTTATCTTCGGCGGAATCTGCCGAAGCACCCTCCTTCGCTCTTCGAGCTTAGGAGGGTCCCACCGTCGCATTCATCCATGGGCTTACGCCGATGGTCTTCTGCAAAGGCGGATAAAACGGGGAAAGGGAATTAACGACTTTTTTTGGTTGAATACCCGAGTTAGGAAATGGCGCTGACTTCTTGGAATGGCTGTTCCATGAGTCGGCTGATACTTGCCACCGAGACCCTGCCTGCCTCTGAGAGAGGCTCAACTTTCCAGAACAGAGGAAGATAATGTTCCCAACGGTCCAAGATGTCCTGAGCCCGTTTGCTCTTGGTAAACTCCAAATGATTTAGGATGAGGTGGCGCAGTAACTCCATGTCTTCCGCCGCCTCTAAACGGGCCAGCCCCACGAGCTGAGGGTTGTACTTCAGCTCAAACTCTTTGCTTTCGTCCAGTACATAGGCCAACCCTCCCGTCATGCCTGCCCCAAAGTTCCGTCCAGTCTCACCCAACACGACCACCACCCCTCCGGTCATATACTCGGCGCCATGGTCTCCCACTCCTTCAATAACCGCAATGCCTCCGCTGTTACGCACGCAAAAGCGCTCTCCTGCCCTGCCCGCGGCATAGAGGAAACCACCGGTGGAACCATACATCACGGTGTTGCCGATGATAGAATTCTCGTGGGTTTGGAACTGTGCACCTTTGCCTGGGCGAATGATGATCTCCCCTCCACCCATTCCCTTGGCTACGTAATCGTTGGCCTCACCATTGAGGCAAAGGCGCAGACCACGGATGGAGAAAGCCCCGAAACTCTGGCCCGCAGTACCCTCAAAGTGACACTGGATCGTCCCCGGAGGTAACCCCGTATCCCCATAACGGCGCGCAATCTCTCCCGCCACACGGGTTCCGACAGCGCGGTGGACATTGCGAATTTTATAAAAGCTTTCAACTGGACCGTTACCATCCAAAGCCCCTCGGACATCCCTAAGAATCCTCTCGTCGAGGGGCCGATCCTTTCGATCGTTTCTCTCCCAGGTGTGGTATCTGGGCCGTGTCCAGGTAGGATCTGCTGGAGCCAGGATGCGGCTTAAATCAAGCCTCATGGCCTTCGGGTTATCTACAGCTTTCTGCTCCAAGAGATCGACTCGACCGACAATGTCTTCAATCTTTCGGAAACCGAGCTCTGCAAGAATGCGCCGAACATCCTGTGCGAGGAGGGTAAGAAAGCTTACCAACATCTCCGGCGTGCCGGGAAATTTGGCTCTGAGGTCAGGCCTTTGCGTGGCTATGCCCACCGGACATGTGTTCAAATGGCACGTGCGGGCCATCACACAGCCTATGGCAACCATCGCAGCGGTGCCAAAGCCATATTGTTCGGCACCGAGGATGGCCCCCATGATAACGTCTCGAGCGGTTCTAAAACCCCCGTCAGTCCTTAGGATCACCCGCTCTCGGAGGTTGTTCAGGACCAAGACTTGCTGCGTTTCGGCCAGTCCCAACTCCCAGGAAACCCCGGCGTTTTTGACCGAGCTCACTGGGGAAGCGCCCGTGCCTCCATCATGTCCGGAAATCTGGATCACATCGGCGTAGGCCTTGGCCACCCCCGCGGCAATGGTTCCCACACCCGCCTCAGCCACCAGTTTCACCGCTACCTTCGCGCGTGGATTGGACTGCTTCAGGTCATAGATGAGTTGGGCGAGATCCTCGATGCTGTAAATATCGTGGTGCGGAGGCGGTGAAATGAGGGTCACTCCAGGAACGGAGTGACGGATAGTTGCGATCTCAACAGAGACCTTGTGTCCGGGGAGCTGGCCCCCCTCACCCGGCTTCGACCCCTGGGCCATCTTGATCTCGAGCTCGGTAGCGGAAGACAAATACTCAGGCGTCACTCCGAAGCGAGCCGAGGCTACCTGTTTGAGGAGGCTGTTTCCCCAGTCGCCATTAGGCTTGCGGTGATAGCGAGATGGGTCCTCACCGCCTTCACCGCTGCCGCTTTTTGCCCCCAGACGGTTCATACCTATGGCTATGGTCTCATGTGCCTCACGGCCAAGCGCGCCGTGGGACATGGAACCCGTCGTGAAGCGTTTAGTAATTTCCTCAACTGGCTCCACCTCCTCGATGGGGATCGGCTTTGTGGGCTTGAAGCTCAAAAGATCGCGGATGGCGGTAGGAGGACGCTCGTCCACGACCTTGGCATAAGTCTGGTAATCCTTCTCTGCTCCACTCTTGATCAACTTATGCATGCCCTTGAAGACGTCCGGGTTAAAGGCATGATACTCACCGGTCTTACGGTAACGGTAGATACCCTCCTGCTGGAGTCTTGGTGTTTCCTCGCTAAAGGCTGCTTGATGAAAACTCAAGACCTCCTGGGCAATTTCTTCCAGTCCGACTCCATCCAGGCGAGACGGCGTGCCGGTGAAATACTTATCGATGACCGACTTAGTGATCCCTAAAGCTTCGAAGGTCTGTGCACCGCGATAACTGGATAGTGTAGAAATCCCCATCTTGGACATGATTTTCAATATTCCGTGCTCGACGGCTTGCTTGTAATTTTGGAGCGCCTTCGGGATGTCGAACCCATCGAGTCCATGTTTGGCGCCGTTACTTACAAGACTAACAATGGTTTCAAAGGTGATGTAGGGATGGATCATGCTGGCGCCGTTTCCCAGCAGGCAGGCAAAGTGGTGTTCTTCCCTGGGCTCTCCAGTCTCCGCCACAAGGCTCGCCCTCATCCTCTTCCCTTGCTGGATTAAATGATGATGGACTGCACCAACGGCAAGAAGCATTGGGATGGGGGCATAGGTTGGACTCAACCCCCGGTCACTGAGGATAAGGATGCTCTTACCTGCATCGATGGCGCTGGCCGCATCCTGACACAGTCTTTCCAGCGCAGCCTCAAGTCCCGCAGGGCCTTCGGCCACCGGAAACAGAGCCGGCAGAACGGCTGAACTAAAACCGGACCGGACTTCACCGCCGTCAGTCATGCTTTCCGGCAAACCTTTCAACCACTCCATTTCCTGCTGGCTAAGGATGGGACTGGAAAACTTGATCAGCTTCGCATGCTCCGGGGTCTCCTCCAACAGGCTTCGGCGCTGGCCCAAAGCAGTATTTAGGGACATCACCAATTCCTCTCGCAACGAATCGATGGGAGGATTGGTGACCTGGGCGAAGAGCTGCTTAAAGTAGGTATATAGAAGCCGTGGCTTATTCGACAGGACGGAAAGCGGTGTGTCATCGCCCATGGAACCAACGGACTCTTTGGCCTCGATCACCATGGGCGCAATAAAAATATCCAACTCCTCTTCCGAATAACCAAAGGCCTTTTGATAACGGACCAACTCCACCGAATCCATGGAGCTATCAAACTCTTCCCACTTGAGGCCAAGAGAATCCACGCGAAACAGGTGTTCCTTCAACCATTGGCCGTAGGGTCTCTGCCGGGCTATTTCTTTTTTAAATTCACCGTTCCGCAACAGCTTGCCGCTAGCGGTATTCACCGCAATCATCTGCCCTGGACCAAGTCTTCCCTTCTCTAAGACTTCAGAGTCCGGGATCTCCAAGACTCCCACCTCTGAAGCCATGATGAGGACGCCATCCCGGGTGATCTTATACCGGGCAGGTCTCAGGCCATTACGGTCGAGCACCGCACCGACAGTAATCCCGTCAGAAAAGGCTACTGCCGCTGGCCCGTCCCATGGCTCGCTGATGCAGGCGAGATACTCGTAGAGACTGCGCAGTTCGGGATCCATGTGAGGCATCCGCTGGTAGGCCTCAGGGATAAGCATCACCATAGAATGCAAGACGCTTCGCCCGGAAAGAGTGAGCAGCTCTAATGCGTTATCCAGGCTCGCGGAATCGCTCCCACCCTCCGTAAGGATGGGCTTCAGTTTCTCAAGCTCTTTGCCCCAGATCTCTGAGTGCATCTCGGTCTCTCTGGCTCGCATCCAGTTGCGGTTTCCGTTGAGCGTATTGATCTCGCCGTTATGACCCAGCATCCGAAACGGCTGAGCAAGAGGCCAGGTGGGAAAAGTATTAGTGCTGTAACGCTGGTGAAACACACATAGAGACGTGTCGAAGTCAGGATTTTTGAGATCAAGATAAAAAC
>JACZQL010000182.1 GCA_022545745.1 Deltaproteobacteria bacterium
GGGCAGGTCTATCTGGTCTGATTCGTCTAATTAGTCTATTTGGTCTGTCGCGTCTGTTTGGTTGGCCGGTACGTTAGTTAGCTTGTATGCGAAAAGGCTGGAAGCCTGAAGTTAGGAAGCTGGAAAGCTAGAATGCCATCAGCTATGGGCGATGAGGAGACTAAGAGTCTCGTGGAGTTCTTACTTTTCTTTCTGGGAACGGGCCAGTCTCTGTAATGTTTCTAGATGGGCCACGTAATGATCAGGAAGATCGAGGTACTCTAGAAGGTCTTCCTGCTCGGTCTGATCGATATTGCTCGCTTCGTTTTTCGGCTGTTTTGGGATCGCTCCGTTCGCTACCGCGGTCGGTGGCGAGTTAAGTAAGTTGCAGATTTGGCTTGGAAAGGCACCGCCTTTTGTCAAGCGTTCTACCTTGCTGATTGCATTAGCTACCGCAGATGCCTTGACGCCGAGAAGCGACCCGATCGAATGCAGTGGCAGCAGGGTCTCCTTTCTGATCAGGTACATTGCTAGATGTCTTGCCAACGCTTTTCTCCGGTTCTCTGTCAGAACCGTTCCTTTGAAATCTAACGATCTCACCTGCTGAAGAATTCCTTCTGCCCTCCTGATATCTGATATACTTGCCTCCGTATGGCTGACCTCAAGCGGATGAGAAGATCTTATCAAGGATGCGGGACGGTTAGTTGACGCCACATGAGCAGTGCCCTGCTCACCTACCGGATTGGTTAACCATAATTTACCCGTCCCCACAAACCTTTGGTACCTTTTTCGCTGTTCCTCTGGAGACACCTGCCGAAACCGCGCTAAAACAGTGGCGGTATCCACCAGATCCGAGTGCACCTCCCCAAGATAGACACGATAACTGCTCCACGGATATGTCTCCCATCCCTTTTCGGATCCCTCTTGTGATGCGTAGCAATGGATATAACGGGTAATCTCAAGAAGATCAGTTGTAGTAGGGACAAGGCGGCTTTCATAGCGTCCCTCAAAAAGCGTCCCTCTTCTTTTGTACTTCCTGTTAAAGTAAGCAGCGTAGCTTGTTCCGAGGCCTTGCATAAATTTGCCCACACTTGCTCTCGGAGTCGCTAACAAAAGGTGCAGGTGGTTACTCAGCAAAATGTAAGCATAAATCGGGCTGCTGAAACGTCCTTTGTAACGACCCAAAAGCTCAAGGTAATAGCGTCTGTCGTGATTGTCCCGGAAGAGCCGCTGATGGTTATTTCCCCGGACAATAAGGTGGTAAATCGCGCCCTGAAATTGGGGCCGAAGTGAGCGGGCCATCAAACTTGCCTATCGGGTTATCGAGTTTATTGGGTTTATTGAGTCAGTTGGGTCTATAGAGTTCATAGAGTCGGCTCAGTTTGTTGGGTCAATCTGGTTTGTCTTCCGCCAGAGGCGGATCAGCCTCGGGCTGAGGTTTGATTGGCGCCGTTGAAATTTTGGATTATGGAATTCGAAAAAAGATGACTCGCCCTGTGGAGTATTGATCTCAACGCAGGCCGAGTATGCCCCCCAAGGCCTTACTCCACGGGGCTCGCCCCGTGGAGTAACAGTCCGACCGAATTGGTTTGTCTCGACCAGGGCTAATACTCCACGGTGCGTCTTGGCCTTCCGGCCCGGCTTCCGCCCCATAGGGGCTACGCCCCGGAAGGTAGGGCCTACACCCCGGAGGGCGCGATACCCATTATTGAAGTCGTTCTGTAGAACAATTTACCGGTAAGAATCTACTTTATGTCTGATCCTTCTTTTGCAACGCGGCCAATCGTTCTCTCGCCTTTTTTGCCAGGTCGCTGTCCGGATCGGCCCGGATAATCCGTTCATACAGCTCACGAGCATGGCTGTGATTGTTTTGCAGTTCTTCGAACTGCGCGGTTTCAAACACCTGCTTAGGGTCGTCACCACATCCAACCACGCCCAGTACGAACAAGCACAGACTAAAAACCATCCAGCTGTTAAAATTCGCCCCTAGCATTGTCCCCATCCGGATGTTCCGCTTTAATTGCTAGACGCCGACTCTTTTCTTTTATACGCATTGAATATGGAATAGCCAAGGGTCGTGAGAATTATTAAGAAGATGACAATGATGGCCGGATGAAGGAGCCAGCTTACCCCATAAGCAGAGCTCGAGATCCACAAATTGTTTTCGGCAATACGTCCCAAAACCAGGCCTAGAACAAAAGGCGGCCTGGGCCATTCGAAGAGAACCATGAAGTATCCTAAAAAGCCAAAAATAATGGTAACCACAATATCGGTGAGACTATTGTGCGCCGTAAAAGAGCCAAGGAAAACGAACATCAGGAGGAATGGGATAAGTAAACCACCGCGCACGAAGGTGATCTTGACCAACTGATTCAGAAAAAGAAAGGCGACACCGGCCGTAACAATATTGGCGATCACGAGGATCCAGACCATTGCAAAGGTGACATCTAAATGTTTGGTCAGCATCTCCGGCCCTGGCTGTAGCCCTACAAGTAGAAAGGCCCCCAGCAAGATCGCCATGGAAGCGCTACCCGGAATTCCAAAGGCGACCGTGGGGATGAGGTTCCCTCCCTCCTTGGAATTGTTGGCGGCCCCTGGTCCCAAAACCCCCTCCACTGCCCCCTTCCCAAAACGGGACTGATCTTTAGAGCTTTGCACTGCATGAGCGTAAGCCAACCATTGAGAGACTCCACCTCCCAGACCGGGCAGCGCGCCGATCAAAACGCCTATAAGTCCACAGCGCATGGTCAGCCAGAAGTGACGAAAGGTATCCTTGACGCCTTCCATGACCCCTTCGAGCTTTTCTACTTTGTCCTCAACAATACTTGTCCCTCTTACCCCGAGATCAACGATTTCCGGTATGGCAAAAAGTCCTATGACGACGGGTATAAGGCTGAGCCCGTCCCATAAATAGAGTGTACCCAGCGTATAGCGCAGTGCCCCGGTCTGAGGATCAACGCCAATGGTTGCCAGCATCAATCCTATGCCTGCAGCCAGGAGCCCCTTGAGCAGGGAGTCTCCGCTGAGAGAAACAATGAAGGTGATACCGAGAATCGCAAGCATAAAAAGCTCTGGGGATGCGAAGAAAAGGACTAACGGACGCATGATGGGAATGGAGATAGCCAAAATAATAGCGCCTTCGAGTCCCGCAACAAGGGAGCTCATTAGAGCCGCCCCGAGGGCCCTTCCCGCCTCCCCTTTCTTGGTCATGGGGTAACCATCGATGATGGTGGCAGCAGCAGTCCCTTCGCCTGGAATACCAAAAAGAATCGAAGTAATATCCCCGGTGGTTCCGGTGATCGCGTGCATCCCCAGTAGGAAAGAAAAAGCCGAGATCGGCTCCTTAATGGTCCAAACAAAAGGAAGCATTAAGGCCAGGGTGGAGAGCCCGCCCAGCCCTGGGAGAATTCCCACAACAAAACCAACAGCCGAGCCGATGAGCAAAAATCCAAAGGCGGGCCAGGACAGGACCTGGGTTAAACCGGAAATTAAAGCGTCAAACAACATCTTCCTGGCACCTGCTCACCGGCACAGCGAATGCAAACACACCCCACCCACTTTGGAATCATATCCTCTTCCCACTACTGGCCGATTAACTTTCTCAATTGACTGACAATTTCCGGTGACATTGAAAGCACGTCTTTGGCCATTTTCTGAACCTGCTCTCCTGTGAGCATATCAACCTCCATCCTCAGCTTTTTTCCCTCGGCAATGGCCTGATCATCCCTAAGAGCCGAGGTAAAGGCCTTTCGCAGGATTGCGACTCGCTCTGCAGAAACGCCCGGAGGGGCAGCAAAAGGCTTGCCGAAATTCGTGACGGCAGCCAGACGTATCAACTCGATATTCTCCTTGGAAGCCCCGTACTTCTTGGCGATCTCGAAAATACTGGGTATGTCCGGATACTGGGGCAACCGCTTCTCTCGCGTTTGCAGCAGATGCCAATCAAAGCCCTTCTTATGCCAGGAAAGAAATGGCTCCCGACCCATGTGGGCGCTCATGGACATGGCCCGGCATACAACCTCGCCTCGCTCCACGGCCAGGTCGATCTGCCGCCCTCCCTGGTAACCCAGGACCATTTTAAATTTGATCCCCGCCGCCTGCTGGAGAAGCGCGGGTATTAGAAAGCCTGAGCTCGATCTCCCGGTGGAGCCGCATTTCGGAGGCGTGCTGGCATTCTTGATATCCTCCAAAGATTTAAAAGGGGCATCGCTTCTCATATAAAAGACATCGGGTGGGAGCTCAGGGGTACCAAGCCAGTTATATTTCGACCAGTCGTACCTTACCTCTTTGGTGCCGATTAACTGGTCGAAGAAAAGATTTTTATTGATGGTACCGATGGTTAGCCCATCACGTCTTGCGACGTTATAAAGATAGTTGGCAGCGATTCTTGACCCTGCACCGGGCATATTCTGGACGACGAATTCGGGATTTCCCGGGATATATCTTCCCATGTAGCGGGCCAGCAGCCGGGACCAGCGGTCATAAAATCCACCCGGAGTGAAGCCCACCACTATTCTCACAGTCTTGCCCTTAAAGAACTCGGTCTGTGCCCAGACCTTCGGACTCGTACCGAACCCCCACGCGAGGAAAAGCAAAAGGTAAAGGGAGAGTATTTTATACGCCGGTATCTTTTTCATAGAGCACCTCCTATATATTTTTTATTGTAAGTGACGGCGTTGCGACACAAACTCTAATTTAAAAGCCCATCCAAAGAAAGATCTTCCCTTCAGGAAATGGCAGGCGGAGAATCCGCTCGAAAAGCCCCCAATAGATAAGCCAGCATACACTTGTTAGCACCCCAGATAGAAACCACCCCTCTTTCGCCTGCATCTTAAGGTAGAAGAAGACCACTACAGGAATACTTATGGAAAATCCACCAAGCC
>JACZQL010000183.1 GCA_022545745.1 Deltaproteobacteria bacterium
AATTGAGAACCCGCGCCAGCCATCGTTCTGCATCGTCCACCGAGGTCCCGCTTCGCGTCCCTTTGGCGAGGGCGACGGCGCGCGCACCGTAGCGCTCACGTATGGCTAGCAACCGCTCGGCAATGGCGTCGAGTGCTTCATCCCAACTTACCCTGACCCACCCGGGATCGGGATCCCCCTTGGGCCGAGTCCGCTTCAAGGGGTAGTTGAGCCGCTCTGGATGGTAGACGAGGTCAGGAGCGGCCCTACCTTTAAGACAAATAACACCACCGTTGGGATGATCGTGATCCGGTTCAAGCCGGGTCACCCGCCCGTCTTCAACCGTCGCTATGGTAGCGCAGTGGGCCGTGCACAGCGCACAGTAACCGCGGACTGTGGACGTATCATTTGACGCTTGAACTTCACTGGACATTGTAGGGGTTAAGAATACTGCAAAACTGCTTTCTGGTAAAGTTCAGGGACCTGTTTAGCACACTTCAGATTGGGAAAGAAAGCAGGTTAATGTACTAAAGAACATTTATACGCTCCGCCCCCTTTTCTTGCTATATCAATTGCGGTAAAAGGATCAAATCCAAACTACGGAGGTAGCATTATGGCAACCAAACCAGAAACGAAGTCCACGGAGGCAAAAGTTTACGCGCAGGAGCGGATCGGCGAGTTCATGACCACCTGGAAGGACTTTCCCCGACCCGGTCTCGCGGCGTGGGCGGAACGCAAGAAGGCGGGCCTGATGGGAACGGCCAAGAGCACACACTACACCCCGCGCTTCAGACCCTTCGACATGCTCGCATTTCCCAACCAGTCGCTGATCATTCTCGAGAACACCAATCACCGTATCGGGGCGGAAAGCGTGGTGGGAGTGCAGGATAGCTTCCACCGGTATGTGGACAGCGACATGATCTACTTCCAGTTTTGCGGCAGCACCACGGTCGAAACGGAGTTTGGAGTTTACGAGATGGAACCGGGCGAGGTGATGCTGGTCCCTGGAGGTATCTCTCATCGCTCCATCGGCCGGAACGATAGCCTGCGTTATTTCTGTCAAACCCACGAGCCGGTCGATACTGTCATGGGTGAGGATCAGTACACGAGCCTCACCAGCTTTGCAATGAAGCGAATCAATGGCCCGCAATGGCCAGCGGTACAGGACACCGACAAGGCCTCAAAGGGCAAGGTAGTTGAGAAGATGCATTTTTGGGATGACGGGCCGGAGGATCTGACTGTGGTGGACCGGGATTATAGTTCCTTAGTTGGCGTTGCTGGCCTGGGGCGCGGGAAGCCCGGGAGCGGGATCAAGAAACTGCGGGCCTTTGACCACTTTACCGCTATCGTCGGCAAGGGGGGTCCAGATGCCGGCACCCAGGCCCTGATGGAAACAGCCAGCATGAGGATTCGGACTTACAACATCCAAGATGAACAGTTCGCATTTCATCGAGCACTGAGGAGTGAAGAGGTCCGCATCCAGTTCCGAGGAGACGCCCTCGATTTGTCTGAGTTCGAGAATATCGAGGTATCTCCCGGGGAGATCACGATCATTCCGTTGGGCATCTCGCACAGCGTGATCACCATCCCGCCTGATGACCAAAATTTCCTCAGGCTCAACTTCTACAGCAAGCTACATTGGCGGGTTCCCATCGACCCCACAAGGCATGTCTTCAACAGCAAGTTCGAGGCCTCAACCACGGTCCACAAGGAGGCCGAGTGGAGGAAACAGGCGGCAGCCACAGGCAGGTCAGGTTGACAGAAAAGATCCCGATACACCAATTTACAGAGACCGACCCGTGGTGATTTCCAAGTGTTACCGTTTTTAGGAGATGACCGTGGACCAAGTAATTTTTGCGCGCTACAGCGGTGAAACGGCACGGATTATTTTCGCACCGCTTTTCATCGGACTCGCACGGGACTACTTCAAGGATCTAGATATCTCCATTTCAATTGTAGAACCGGAGGAGCAACCGTGGGTCACCGTCGCCGAAGGCCGTGCGGACTGTGGTCCGGGATATATTGATTACTGTGCATGTCCAGAGTTCCACGGACATATAAAGGCAGTCGCCGTTCATGAGCAGTTCCGCCCCGGACATGGCATCACGACCCTATTAGCGCGAACAGCGCTTGTTGAGAACGGCGGATTGACCGACTACCAAAGCCTCCGTGGCAAAACCATAGGGCTCGCGGGCGGTCGAGGTGACGACTACATGGCCTTTTATGGAGCCTTGCAGCAAGGAGGGCTTACCATCCAAGATGTCCGTGTTGTGCCAGCGTCCCACGGCGGCACAGATCGCAAGCGCGCCATGCTGAACGGGGAAATGGACCTCGTGATCGGACGGAGACCCCGCGGTGTCGCTATGGAAGTGTCACAGGGCCATGTGGTCCGATGGAAGATTGGCGATGAGGTTTATCCCAATCTTCAGGCCCGATTTATACTCTTCAACACCAGGTTTATAAGGGAGCGCCCAGGGGTCGGTTCGCGGTTCCTGACCGCTTATTTAAGAGGAGCTCGAGATTACTGCAACGCGTTCGATAAGGGCCTCGCCACGCCTGAGATGATCGATTTCTTAATTCGAGAGACGGGTGAACCCCTCCAATTGCTTCAAACCATGAAGCCGGTAGGGTTCACTGCCAATGGACTGATCGATATGCCCCGTCTTGAGTCAGAAGTGAAGGTCCTCGTGGAGCGTGGACTTTTCCCAAAAACTATCAAACTCGGCGAGGTTGTGGATAACCGATTCGCTGAAACCGCACTCAAGGATCTGGGCGAATATCGTTAGGTCAGTGGTTACGCCAGCCTAGCTTCATCGAAACGCCTGCGACCGCTACCGTTTATCCCGGAGTCGGTAAAATGATGAGCTGCAGCCGGTTCCCGAACGGATCATAGAAGTAGACGCTTTTTTCTCCCGGCTTACGTTGGGCAGCGCGGAGGTCGCCTTCCAGGTACGCGCCGTTGGATTCCAGTACGTTGTAAATCTCGTCATATTCTTGTAACGAGCCCACACTTATTGCCAGGTGCGCGCCTTTATATCGCAGACCCGAACCTGGGTCGGGAACATTCGTCTCATCGGGACCGCAAAAGCGCGAACGGGCCGACAGTTTCTCTACCTTCTCGAGAAACAGAAGCTGACCGGTCCCGTTTTTCAAGATGATCCGCCCCTGACCCAACTCCCCCTGGTCACGACAGATGGGCTCCATTCCGAGGGCCCCAGCATAAAACCGCTCCGCCTGGTCAATATCTGTAACTTCCATCACGAGGTGACTGATGTCTTCATATTCGATCATGGCAACCTCCACTATTTGCGAACGGAGAATTCAAGCGCATTGCCATCCGGGTCCTGGACCCTTATGGTCCGGGCTAGGGGTACGGCCTCGGGATAGGTCACCGGGCCTTCGTAGGGGATACCGTTTTCATCAAGTTGTTTGAGCAATTCATCCATCATCTTGGCAGTTACTGAAAATCCGATGCGCGGCATGGCCTTCGCCCCTTCGGCGGAGGCAAGTTTTTCCTGAGCTAGGCAAAGTTCGAACCGGTGGCCCCCCATCTCGACGAATGACATGATCGGAAATTTCTTTTCATAGAGTCGCTGGGTGTTAAGGTTCTGAATATGCAACGGCTTCGCGCCTAGGAGTTTGCCGTAAAACTGATGCGCCCTGGGTATGTCCTCTACCACGAACCCGCAGTGATCGAATGTTCTAATCTTTGCCATAGGATCCCCCCTCTTTTTCGACTCATTGTTATTTACCGAAATGTATCTGTCAAGAACCTTTCAAGTTTTCGCCAGTAAACCGAATAAGACCAATCCGGGGGTCGCTGAGCCCACCCTTGGTTCAATCAAGATCGATGGGCGTCCCAAGGCCTTTCTTAATCGCTTCCTCATAGACCCAAGCCGCCAGCGCTACATCGCTATAACCCCCCTGAGATTCTCGGAAGGTTGTGATACCATCCGATCCGGGATGGGCCTGAATGTCCCCCACCACAACCTGCCCAAGCTCTGCAACCTTTTCCCAATCAATCCTTCCGTCACCGGAGAGTCTGATGAGCGGTTGATCTAAAGCCTTATCGTAGTAATCCAATTCGTGCACCTTGCTCGAAACAACGATCAACCTGGACTTTAAATACACATCGTCGTCGAACTCGTTGGGCCGTCCGATACCAAAGACCGATAGACCGGGACGGAGCCATTTCCCCAGCAACGTGGGTACAGGTGAGTTGGTGCTGACCATGACGATATCAGCTCCGTCGATGGCCTCCTGAGGAGATGAAACAGCCTCAACCAACACCCCAAATCTCCGCGCAGCCTGCCGGGAAAACCCCTCTCGGCGCTGCGGACTCCTGCTGTACACCCTAACCGTTTCGATGGGTCGAACAGCCACCGCAGCCTCGATCAGGCAAGGGGCAAGTCGACCGCTGCCGATGAGCGCTACTGACTTAATGTCAGGTTTCGCCATGCGTTCCAGCGCAAGTCCCACTGTTGCACTGATGCGGAGTAAGCCGAATGGAAAGCCCATAATCGTCAGAAGGCGACCTGAGTCTAGTTCGAAGAGCAGCGCCAGCGGTTCTCCGCCGGTCACGCTAAGCCTCATTCCTATCCGATTCTGTAGTGTCAACCCCCCTGCCACCCCGCGTATTCCTCGTTCCATTAACCGTAGTGGAGGAGTCGCTCTGATCCCTCCCTTCGCTTGTTCCATGTAGGTTCTCTGCAAGACTCGGATGGCTTGCTGCAGATCCATGAGCCCTTCGATCTCAGACCTGCGTAATAAAAGTGCCATGGGCTAAGTAATCTTACTCCACAACGATCAGCTTCATCTCCCACTTGCTAACGCAAAAGAAACACTCTCTAATTACTTTACCGCAGATTT
>JACZQL010000184.1 GCA_022545745.1 Deltaproteobacteria bacterium
CATGGTTTGAGTACCTCACCATGACCCCGAGCATGGTCGAAGGGTCAGGGTCGAAGACAGCCGAGCGGCGCGCGAAAAATCAACGAGCGGAGGCGTACTTAGGCGGTACGTTGGAGCGACTCCGTTTGGAGCGGAAATGATTTCCGCGGCGATCGAGCGCAACTATCCTAAACGCCTGCTTAGGGCAGGCTGGTGGCATATGAGTATTTTTTAGCAGCCTACTAGAGGTCATAAATGGGGGTGTGCATGGCGATGTGTTCCCCCATGGCAATGGCCCTGACCAGATCGGCCCTGCTTACAATCCCTATCAATTTTTTTCCTCGCAATACGGGCACTCGATTGATTTTGTGGGTGGTAAAGAGGTTGGCAATTTCCTCCACCGGTGTATCCTCGGTGACGCTGATTACTTTCCGGCTCATAATCGCTTTGACCTGTTTTGCACCTTTGGCAACGATATCGGTTGCAGAGACGATACCAAGAAGTTTCCCTGTCTTGTCCGCGACCGGCACGCCACTGATGTCATTTTCAGTGAGCGATTTTGCCAGATCCTTGACAGTGGTAAGAGGGCTTACAGTAATCACCTTTTTGGTCATGATATCCTTGGCGAGCATCGAACTTCTCCTTTATGGGTCATTTCATATCATGTAGGCGGCCAGGTCGCCAACCCTGCAACTGTATCCCCATTCATTATCATACCACGCTAGGACTTTCGCCATCCTCCCGTCCAATACCACGGTCGATAGGCCATCCACAATAGACGAGGCCGGGTTCCCGCGAAAATCGCTGGAAACCAGCGGTTTGTCGGTATACGCCATAATGCCCTGGAGGTTGCTCTCGGAGGCCTTCTTGAGCGATTTGTTAATTTCCTCGGAGGAGGTGGCTTGCTTGAGATCTACCACTAGATCGATGATGGATACCGTTGAAGTCGGGACGCGAAGCGATAGGCCGTCGAGTTTCCCGCGCATTTCTGGAATCACCTGTCCGATGGCAACGGCTGCACCGGTGGTGGTGGGGACAATATTCATGCCCGCAGCCCGGGCCCTTCTCAGATCTTTGTGCATCAGGTCCAGGATCCTCTGGTCGTTGGTATAGGAGTGGGTGGTGGTCATCAGGCCTCTCTCTATGCCAAACCTGTCATGGAGTGTTTTCACCACAGGGGCCAAACAGTTGGTGGTGCAGGATGCATTTGAAACAATGTGATGTTTTTTAGGGTTATAGGCACTGTCGTTCACTCCCAAAACCACGGTGACGTCTTCGTTCTTTGCCGGGGCGGTTATGAGGACCTTTTTGGCCCCCGCCTCGAGGTGGGTGCGGGCTTTGAGCCCGTCGGTAAAAACCCCCGTTGACTCAATGACGATATCCACGCCGAGTTTCTTCCAGGGGAGCCTGGTGGGGTCCCTCTCGTTGAGTACTATGATATTTGATCCGTTGACCTTGAGGACTCCCTCCCCGACGCTCAGGGAGCCGGAAAAATTTCCGTAGGTGGAGTCGTACTGTAACAAGTGGGCATTGGTCTCCAGGTCGGCCATGTCGTTGATCGCTACAACGGACAAATTCTTGTGGCGTTCCAGCATGGCACGCAGGCACAGACGCCCGATCCGACCAAACCCGTTAATAGCGATGCGTGTTGTCATTGACACTTCCTCCTCACATAATAGCTCCTTCTATTAAATCATACTCTCTTTGCGGCTAACGGGGAATGAAAAAACATGCAGTCGTAAGGCCCTAGAGGGGGATGTGAATGTCCAGGTCCAACACGGATCCGGCGAATTCAGGACTTAAAGGGCAGGGGAGAGACCATCGCAGTAAAGGGCTTTCCATCTCCTTGGATTGTAAGAGGGGTCCCAGGATTGACATAATCTTTATGGACGTAGCCCAGGGCTACGGGTCGATTAAGCAGAGGCGATAATACCGAACTCGTTACCCTTCCGACCTCCTTGGTTTCCGCTTGGATTCGATCGCCCCTCTGGGCTGGACCCTCCCCCTCCAAGACCATGCCTACAAGCTTCTTGTTGATATGACCCCGCGAGTGTATTCTCTCGATCACCTCTTGGCCCAGGTAGCAGCCCTTGTCAAAATTCACCGCGTGATCCAGATTGGTCTCTAGTACGAGGTTCTCATCATCCATGTCTACTCCGTATCGAGGGATTCCCGCCTCAACTCTGAGGATCTCTTGGGCCTCAGTGCCGATCCATTGAGTGGAAAAGGCCCTTCCCTTTTCTTGAATCAATGCAGCAATTACCGGGAGGTCCGAGACCGAAATCCAGAGGTCAAATCCGCTCTCCCCCGTGTGTGTCGTACGTGCGACGCGGCACCTATGGGCATCTATTTGAAGCTCTCCATGACTCAGCTCATGGTCGGGCAAGACCTGTGAGCCCAACAGTGCCTCCAGCAATTGGGTTGATTTGGGTCCCTGAAGGGATAGGATCCCACAGTTACCGGTCAGGTCAGCGATCTCGACTTCGTCCGCGATGAGGTATCGTTGGAGATGGGCTTGTATTTTGTCCTTCAGAGTCTCCCGAAGTTCGACGAAGAATGAATCTTCCGTACAGAAAATTTCTGCATCAGCGAGGATCTTTCCCTGGATGTCGGCGAAAGCGGCGAACATTCCTTGGCCGGGACGCAATTTCGTTACGTCGTTTGAGACCATGCCCTGGAGAAAGGGGACCCGGTCCTCTCCAGTAAAACGGAGCAGGGTACGGTCGCAGTGGTCCAAGAGACCCACCCTTGAACGCACCGCATGGTATTCATCGAGGGAGGTACCGAAATGAAGTGGAAGGCGCCAACCGTCTTCTTCACGGAACCCGGCTCCGTTGGCCCTGTGAATGTTCTCAAGGGGTGAAGCTTTGACCATGATTCTAAGAATAATAACTGCCACGGCAGACAAAGGCAATGAGGCAGGCTGCTGGACATGCTCAGTTCTGGCAAGTGTGGTTTGCCTCTTTTTCTGTTTGACACCAGGGTAGACTTGTAATACCGAACGCGGTAAACCCTATCTTCAAGAAGACTTTCAGTTATAGGAGGTATGTCCATGGCTAAGGAGTCTGAATTCTTTGGGGTTAAATTTAAGGAAGGTTCATTAGAGCCCAAGGTAAGCGAATTGATCCGATTCGCTGTCAACTTGGCTATTGGGAATGAATCTGGCGTAAAGCGTCATCTGGAGGAATCTCGCAAGCACGGGGCCTCAGATGACGAGATTTGGGAAACCGTTGTCTATTCGATGCGTCCCGTTGCGGCGCAAGTCCGTGGTCTTGCCAGAAAAGTGATTGGCGGATAGGTCTGCAAGGCGATGATCCTTTGACGAACCCACCCATGGGGCTCATCGAGGTTTCATTTTGTGAACAGAGAGTACCGAGGGGCGGGCGGGGAGTATGACCAAAGTCAAAGACGAGCTGGACCTGCACAAATTGGAGGTGTTTTATTGGGTTGCGGAACTCAAGAGTTTTTCTCTTGCAGCTAGTCATCTCTCCCTACGACAGCCCACCGTGAGTGCCCACGTCCATGAGCTAGAGGAGAATTTGGGGTCAAAGCTCCTGAGCCGAGTAGGGGGCGAAGTGACTCCCACAAACCTAGGTCATATCCTCCTGGAGAGGGCTCGGGCTTTACTTGAGTTGAAGAGGGAAACCCTGGCTGCAGTGGATGGATTCCAGGGAAAGGTCAGAGGTGAGCTACGAGTGGGTGGCAGCAATATCCCCGGGGAGTACATATTGCCGGCCAAACTAGGAGCCTTCATTCGAAAGTTCCCGGAGGTCAAACCCGTCCTAAGAATCAGTGACTCTGCGGGGATCGTCGAAGAGGTTATGGACGGAAGGGTAGAGCTGGGTTTTGTGGGCTTTAAAGGAGAGGACCGAAGATTGTCCTTTCACAGGACCTGGAGAGATGAAATGGTGCTAGTCGTTCCAAAGCACCATCCGTGGGGCCGCCTCAGGTCCATTGAATTGAAAGATCTTTCGAAAGGGAACTTTATTTCGCGCGAGGGTGGATCGGGTACGCGGCGCTCCTTTAGGAACCTTCTCGCACGAAAAGGTTACGTTCCGGAAAATCTGCTCAATGTAACCATGGAGCTGGGCAGTACAGCAGCCATCAAAGAGGCCCTCATCGGCGGGCTTGGAGTCTCCATTCTCTCCAAGACGTCCATCCAAAGGGATCTCCACGATGGTTTTCTCAAAATTGTCCCCATCCGAGGATTCAAACTGGAACGGGACTTCTATCAGGTCTTTCACCGTCGTCGCCTTCTCTCCCCGGTCTCGCTGGCGTTCATTCACTTTTTGAAACAGCACCCATAATTCAGCTGGAGTACTGGCAAACTTCCGGTGAATGCCTCACCCTTAGGGGGCAAATAGGATTTACTGTAGGGGATATGTGTTTCTATAGATTTTTTCTATTTGACATATAGATAAGATCGTACTTAACTGCTAGGGATTGGTATTCATGGAGGTGTTTATTTGAAGTTCCGTTACAGCTGGATCGTAATTGCCTTGTTACTGGTGGCCGTCCAACTTCCGGCTCAGGAAAAATTGACGGAATTCAGGGTCGCCGTGATTCCGGACGAAAACCCGCAGGAACTCCTGCGTATCTATACCCCGTTCACGAAATATCTCTCAAAAGAGATCGGATTGCCGGTCAAATTCGTTCCTGTGTTAGACTACGCCGCAACAGTGGAAGGTCTCGCGGCCAACCGCCTGGATTTGGTGTGGTACGGAGGTTTTACCTCGGTGCAGGCAGCTCGGCGGGCCAAGGGTGCCCAGCGAATTATCATGCGCAAGGAGGACGCGCAGTTCAAAAGCAAGTTCATTACTCGGAAGGGATCCGGTATTCGATCCCTGAAAGATCTCA
>JACZQL010000185.1 GCA_022545745.1 Deltaproteobacteria bacterium
CGGATTCTCACGTGGGCGCTGAAGGTGCTATGGTCGAGGTGGACGATCCGCTTGTCTCGCGTGAAGGATTAAGTTGCTTGAGTTGGTCTTATGCATAGGATATTAGTCTTCCAGCACGTTCCGTTCGAGATTCTTGGCACGCTCAATCCTCTCTTCAAGCGTTCAGGCTTTCGGATCCGCTATGTCAATTTCGGTCGTCATCCCGATGCCCAGCCTTCCCTGGAGGGTTACGAGGGGTTGGTGGTTCTTGGCGGACCCATGAGCGTATATGAGACGAGGAAGTATCCGTACCTGACCACAGAACTTCATCTGATTGAAGAGGCAATCCAAAAGGATATCCCCGTATTGGGTGTTTGCCTTGGCGCGCAACTGATTGCCAAGGCTCTAGGGGCCCGGGTCACAAAGAACGGGGAAAAAGAAATTGGCTGGTACGACGTCTCCAGAACACATGAGGCGAAAAAAGATCCAGTGGTAGGACATTTTAGGGAATCAGAAAAAATTTTTCAGTGGCATGGCGATATATTTGAGACGCCCAAAGGGGCTGTTCATCTGGCGAGTTCACAGACTTGCAGCAACCAGGCCTTTCGGTATGGAAAGAGAGTCTATGGATTTCAATTTCATCTCGAAGTGGACGAGCCTATGATTGAGCGTTGGTTAAATACCCCTGCCTTTAAGAAAGAGTTGGAGAGTCTGGGCGGTAGTGTGACGGCTGACAAGATCCGTAAAGAAACCAAGGCTTACATTCACCGGCTCACGGTGCTGAGTCAAAAATGCTTTGGAGAATTTAGCCAACTCTTTGGTATCCAGAAGAAATACCAGCGGCTCCCTTCCAGGTAAGATTCTACGTAGCCCCTCGTTTCGACCCATAGGTCCCAGCTTCTCACAGCCATCTCGTCATTTTTGGCTAATCTTTCCAGTAGGTTTCTCTTGCCAAACGGTGCGAATCGCAATAAAATCCGGCCCAACTTTGAGAAGTCAATGTCTGTGTAGCCCTGACGAACGGGTAGCAACTGCTGGGCGGTATACTCATCTGAGGGACGCTATTGTCTTTTTTAAGAGGGAGGAGTTTTGGGTAAAATAATCTCTTTTTTATATGGGGTCATTTCCCACGTGCTATTCCTATTAGTGTTCATGTATATGGTCGCATTCCTCGGCAACTTTATCGTACCGAAGTCAATTGATTCAGGTGCCGTTGGGGCTTTTGGTCTAGCGCTGATTGTTAACATCCTCTTGCTTGCCCTATTTACGATCCCACACACCATCATGGCACGGCCAGGATTCAAACAGTGGTGGACTACGATTGTTCCAAAACACATCGAACGCAGTACCTATGTGATGATTAGCAATTTACTCATGATACTCCTGATGTGGCAATGGCAGCCAATGGTGGGAGTCGTTTGGAGTGTGGAGAATCCTGTAGGAGCATTTATATTATGGAGTCTTTTCGGGATTGGTTGGGTTTCGATCGTTATTGCTTCTTTCATGATCAATCACTTTGATCTCTTTGGCACACGGCAGGTTTACCTCCATTTACTAAACAGGGAGTACTCGCCCCTCGAGTTCAAGACCAGGGGATTCTATAACTACGTTCGCCATCCGCTAATGGTAGGTTGGATTATTGCCTTTTGGTCGACACCTGATATGACGGTCGGACATCTGGTATTTGCCATTGGCACAACGGTTTATATCTTAATCGCTATCCAAATAGAGGAAAGGGACCTGGTGAAATTCCATGGCGAGGCCTATGAAAGCTATCGTCGTCGGGTGTCCATGATAGTGCCTTTTAAGAAAAAAAGTACTTGAACAGCGGTAGGGTGCATCTATAGAAGGGATAAACATCACGAAGCGAGTGATGGTTCAAATAAAGGAGGAGACGATGAGTGACGCTAGTGGAAAAAAAGCGCGTGCGTTGGGGATCAACCATGTGGTCCTGGAGGTAGGAGACCTGGATGAGGCACTCAAGTTTTACGGTGCGATCTTTGATTTCAACCTTCGCGGCAAGAGCGAGCGTAATGCCTTCATCGACCTGGGCGACCAGTTCATCCAATTGACTCTGGGCAAGACCCAGTCCGCGGACGACAAGCGCCATTTTGGGTTTGTGGTGGACAGCCCGGAACCCGTTGCTCGAGCGTTGGAAGAACTTGGCGTCCAAAGACTGGACCAACGGCTCAATTTTCGTGACCCGTGGGGGAACCGGATCGAGGTGGTTTCCTATGACGACATCCAGTTCACCAAGTCATCCCACGTACTCAAAGGGATGGGCATTGGCAGCCTCGAAAAAACCCCCAACGCAATCGACGAACTCAAGAAAAAGGGCATGGCGCCGGAAGATGGAGCGAAGGTATAAGTTGGATGTATCGCGACCACCAGAGCTACCGGGCAAAGCCGTATCGAATTGCGAATTTAGGAAAACAAATTCGAAAAATTGTGTGGTCGGGTGGTGAAGATAGTGATGGAGTTTGACGCAACCCGCGTAAACTCGGCTGGCTTCCGGGCGTTGGTATGGCTTAGGTGGGAAGGGGTGGGCCGAAAGGTGGGGCGAGATTAGCGCCCCTCCCGTTGAAATCGTTTTTAATGGCTTCTGAGCAACCTTGGTGCTCGAACGTCTACTTTTTCTTTTTCTTCTTGCCCCCGCGTCTACCTTTACGGTACGATCTGTGGCATTGACTGCAGGCGGTGGAAACCGCTTGATATTCCAGTTTCACAAGGTCAGCGTCCTTGACTGCAGCGGCGGCGGCTAGGTTCTTGGCCGAATTTTTCACCCAGCCAATATTATCCTTTACACCCTCCCGATCGCTCCAGATCGTTTTCAAAGCCCGGGAATTTTTCGCCGTGCTGCCCTTGGGAAGGAGACTCGGCAATTTCTCCATATTGGCGAGAATCACCTTTGTGCCGGATTCGATGGCAGCATAGTCCATTGCCTTAACGGCCTTCCCCAAGGCCTTTGAAGCCTTCCGGTTGGACTTCATAAGGTCTTTTCTCTGTTTGATTACATCGTCCTGTGCACGGGCCTGCGGGGTACCCGATAGGGGGAAAATACCTGTTAGGAGTGCAAAAAAGATCCTTTTCTGGTTCATTGATCTCTCCTTTCTCATTGTACCGGCCTGAGTTTTACCGAGCCTGTATACTGTATTACCTCCCTGGTTGTCAAGGTACCTATAGGGGGCTCACTTGAAAAGGGGCCTAGTCCATAAGCCGGTATCGGAGCAGGCAGTAGAAGGCGGCAAAGCCGTCCTTCCAGGTGATTTTTTTTCCTTCTTTGTAGGTCCTGCCGTAATAGGAGATGGGGACCTCGAATATTCGGCATCCGATCTTGGCTATTTTCACCGTGATTTCAGGCTCAAAGCCAAAGCGATTCGACTTGATCTGGATTTTCTTCAGTATATCAGATCGGAAGGCCTTGTAGCCGACCTCCATGTCGGAGAGGTTCAGATTGGTTAAAATGTTAGCAAAGAGGGTTAAAATTTGGTTGCCCACATAATGCCAAAAAAAAAGGACCCGGTGGGGTCCGCCCCCATAAAACCGGGTTCCATACACCACATCTGCTTCCCCGGCTTCGATGGGCTCCAGTAGTTTGGGGTAATCCAGGGGATTGTATTCGAGATCAGCATCCTGAACGATGACAATGGTCCCGGTTACCTCGGCCAGACCTGACCTGATTGCAGCTCCCTTTCCCTCGTTGACAGATTTGAAGATCACCTTGAGCTCATTCATGGGATCGGTTTTCTTCTTTGCGTCTGCGTCGAGGCTGGCTAAAATGTCCCGGCTCCCATCCCTTGAGCCGTCGTCAATGACAATGATCTCCTTGGGCACATTCACGCGCTGTACCCGGCGGATTGCCTCTCTGAGAGTATTCTCCTCGTTGTAGACAGGGATCAATACAGAGAGCTTCACTGCTCAAACTCGTGCTTTTTTAGCTCGCGAATGAAGGCGGATAGGTTGGGATCGCTGTTGATGATCTCGTTGACTTTATTCTGAAACTCCGCGGCCGCCCTTTCGAGGGGGGTGGTATCGATCCGAATGCCGAGCCACTGGGTGAGCCTTAGCACTAGGGCCAAGGTCCCTCGTGGGTTCGGCGAGGGAGGCAGATAGTGGGGGAGGGCAGCCCACAAGCTCATGTTGGGCATGGCTGTTTTACGGCACATGTCACCCATGACTCCAACGATGCCCGTAGGTCCCTGGTATCGTGAGGGAATCAGATCCAGTTCTTGCATGAATTTTTTATCAGTGGAAAATCCAGTCAGGGGCACGGGTCTAGTGTAGAGCACCTCATCGAGATAGGCCCCAAGGGTCACGATCATTTCCACTTTCCATTCACGCGCTAAGGAAAGAAACAATTCGGAGAAGGCCTTCCACCGGAGATTGGGCTCTGGGCCTATGCCAAAAATGAAATCTCGCTCTACTCCCATTCCGGACCCGTAGTAGAAATCGTAGGAGGGCCATTGAATCTGCCGCTGTGATCCCTCCACGAGACGCACCTGGGGACGCTGGGTGGAAAAGTCATAGAACTCCTCAGGATCGATGCTGGCAAACTTGGATGCGATCAGCTGCTCGGTGAGGTATCGGACCGCCATACTAGCGGCGGCCCCTGCGTCGCTCCAACCGGCAAATGCGATGACCAGAACGGGGCGCTTCATGGCTGGTCGGCTATCATATTGGACTGCGTCCATTGCTTTACTATTATCATACTCCGTGCAGTTTCCGCCAGGGGAAGTTAGGTGAATGCCAATGCAATTTTGATCATAAATTATGGGTGCTCTCGAGCGAATTTGCGGGGAACAGGTGGGCGGTGATCCGGATTTCCTGACAGCC
>JACZQL010000186.1 GCA_022545745.1 Deltaproteobacteria bacterium
CATGAAACAGGTCAGAAATGCCGTAAAACGCACTTAATTAGCTCATTAATTGCGTCCTGGCGGTCCAATACGCAGCAAACCCAAGCCCAGAGCGGCTCCGAGCCTAACTAGAAGTGACGTTTAATTGAATCGCATCTGGGCAGTCTTAGAAGGGCTAATTGCCGATCAAATCACTGTCCGCCTTTTGTCCGTGTACTGGGGCATACAAGCCCCAGAAGCCGCCTAACAAGCAGTCCTCTGAGGCTTGAAATGGTAAGGTTTTTAGGCGGTTTTAGGCTGTAGTGACGCCTAGGAATCGAATCGCACGGCTTATCCTGACTAATGCTCATTACCCTCGGGGGCCTGTGGGGGAATGTTGACTTTCGCGCTGGTAAGCTGTTTGGTATAGTCTCCATCGGCTATCACTTTTGCAGCGCGGTCTTATGTCTTCCATTCTAATAAAAAACATTGGTACCTTGGTTACAGGTGATCTGAAGGCACCCCTCAGGCAGGCAGATTCCATCTACCTGGAAGATGGGGTGGTCAGGGCCATTGGAAACGGTGTCAACTATCAGGCGGACATCGTTGTTGACGCCTGTGGTATTACGGCCATGCCCGGCCTGGTCGATTCTCATTCCCATCCTACCTTTGGTGACTTTGCCCCTGCTCAAAATGCCCTGTCATGGATCAATCATTATATGCACGGTGGCGTCACTGCCTTGATCTCGGCGGGGGAGCTTCATGTTCCCGGGCTACCGTTACCGCCCGAACCCAAGATTGCCCTATCCCTTGCGCTTCTGGCGAAGTGCTGCTTCGATAACGTGCGGCCTTCTGGAGTCAAGGTCCATGGCGGGACACTACTTCTGGTTCCTGGCCTCCAGGAAGAGGACTTCGATACCATCGCGGCGGCAGGGATCCGCCTGGTGAAGTTCATCTTCTACGACTACAGCCTGCTGCCAAACGGCGAGGCCGAACGCTATGTCCTTTGGGCTCGGGCGCGAGGGATGAAGGTCAAGATCCACTCCGGGGGTGTCTCCCGCTCGGGTGTAAGCCAAGTGGCGGGGTGGGAAATCGTAAATAGACTTAGGCCTGATATTGTGGGTCACATCACGGGTGGGCCGATTCCCATGCCAGAGGAAGAGGTGAGAAAGATCGTCGACGAGGGGAATCTATTTTTCGAGATCTGTAGCTCTGGCAATTCACGTATGGTTCTTGCATTGATCGATGAGGTGAAGCGCAAGGGGGCCTTTCACCGGGTTCTGGTGGGGACCGATACCCCCGGGGGAACTGGCATTATCCCGCGTGGCATGTTACGCGAAATTGCATTTTTGTCATCGTTGGGTCATGTTCAGCCCGAGGTCGCCATCGCCATGGCGACGGGTAACGTTGGCAGGGCTCATGGACTCCCCATTGGAACGCTGGTGGAAGCGAGGGCTGCGGATATCGTCCTTTTGGACCGAGTTAAGGGTTCAGTTGCAAAGGACACCCTGAGTTCCTTTACTCAGGGAGACCTGCCCGGTATCTCTGTGGTTATGATCGACGGAGAAATGACAGTGGCGGGGAGGAGTCAACAGACCCCACCTCCAGAGCGTTCAGCGATTATCGAAAGGAAAAGGGCGTGACGACTACTTTTGGCGTCGGGCTGTTCCCCACAGAGCCATTGCCGAAAATGATCCAGCTGGCCAAGCTATCCGAGGAGCTGGGTTATAGTCATATTTGGATAGGGGACTCGCACCTGATCTGGCGTGAGGCCTATGTCAATCTCGCCGCCGTAGCTGTGAATACCAGTAAGGTGAAGCTGGGCACAGGGGTCACCAATCCCCTCACCCGCCACCCTTCAGTGGTTTCCAGTGCCTTTGTTACACTGGAGGAGATGGCGCCGCGCCGCGTTTATGTAGGCATCGGTCTCGGGGACAGTTCCGTGGAGACCATGGGGATGAAGCCTGCCCGTTTAGCCGATTTTGAGAAAACGATCCACCAGATGCGGGCCCTTATGAGGGGAGAGGACGTGGAGCTGGAGACAGGCAAGATCCATCTGAATTATCCCTGTAAGGAACCAATTCCCATCTACATTGCAGCAAGCGGGCCAAAGATGCTTGAGCTTGCCGGCAGACTAGCCGACGGGGTGATCATTCTTGTGGGCACGGATCCTGCTTATCTCCGTAATGCCATGGAAAAAATAGAAGTTGGGGCAAAGGCCTCGGGGCGGGAACTCAAGGATATCAACCTTGTCCTTTGGGTCCCCTGTGCGGTCTCGGAGAAGCTTCCTGCCAGAGAAGTGGTGAAGGCCCATGTGGCACGTGTGGTGGCACATCCATTGCCGTTTGTGCGTGATAAAAAGGAACAAGAGGTCTTGGAAGAAATCCGTAAAGCCTACAACTACTACCAGCATCTGGATCCGAAGGCGGGACAGGGCAAGGTCATACCGGACTGGCTGGTAGACAAGTTCGCCATTGCCGGGACTCCTGAGGAGTGCCGCGCCAAGGTCCAGGAGATAAGAGAAATCGGTATCGATCAGATCGCTATCATCCCCTATGCTGTGGGAGATGGAGACAGAGGAGACACTCTTAAAAAATTTGCTTCGGCGGTTTTCTAACCCAGATCCAAACAGGATTCGGGCTCATCTTCAGCCCGTTAAGAGAACCATAGCCGTGGGCCCTGTGCTTAATCTGCAGAGCGGGTTTGAGCGAGAATACGGATCAGAGCTAACCTCCGCTTTCCGATCGCGCCGGCCTGGCGTGCCATTTCAGTGAAAACTTGGACAAGGTATTTGCTCTTTCAGGTGCCCGGATGGATCCTCGCTGCTGTCATCTTACTGGGGCTGAGGTATTGGATCGGCCTTCCCCTCTGGATCGCCATCGGAGCATTCTCCCTCTGGGTGATTAAGGACCTTGGATTTTACCCCTTGCTTCGCAAGGCCTATGAGTCCAGCCCAAAAACAGGCGCCGATCAGCGGGTCGGACTTCGGGGTGTAGCACGGGAGCAGCTCGACCCTTGTGGCTACGTTCATGTGCGCGGGGAGCTATGGCGCGCCGAGACAGAATCAAGCGATAGGCCCATCTCGGCAGGAAGCCCGGTCAGGGTCGTGAGAGCAAACGGAATGACGTTGATTGTAACTTCGGAGGGATCTGGCGCCACCGGTTCCGGGTGAAGCGGGGAGATGGAAACATAGATGGAGCAACTTTCACTGAGTCCTCACGGTGGTTTTTTACTGGTGGTTTGTTGCCCAAAAGATGGTATGGTGGTGAGAGACATTTACTGCTCGGCACGCAGGATGAAATCTCCCGTTTGCAGAAGGCATTTTCGCTGATCACACCACCGTATATTACGCAATTTGCGTAATACCACAGTGTACCCGGCCAGTGATGCAATTTCCGGGCTGTGGGTTATGTGAAAAGACTCCCCTTTAAATTCCTCTGATGGTAAACATGCCTAACTGTGAAGCGGCTGAGATGCTTCGATGCTAAGTCCTGCCCTTTTTTCAGCCGAGCGACCTCTCTGACTTGCAATAATTCGCTTATAAGCTAAAATAATTTTAAGTGGAGATCCGGCATTATCTCACGGCGCCGGGCAAGGACCCGTACCAGCAGTGGCTAGATAAACTGAAGGATCTGAAAGGTCGAGTTGCTATTCAGCGTCGGATTGACCGGTTAACAGAGGGGAATTTTGGTGACCACAAGTTCTGCCAGGACGGAGTGTGGGAGTTAAGGTTCGACTTCGGTCCCGGTTACCGGGTGTATTACACCTTGGAGGGAAAGACCATCGTCCTTTTGCTTTGCGGCGGCTCGAAACGCACTCAGGCGGCAGACGTAAAAGAAGCCGTTAGATATTGGCGCGATTACCAGCGGAGGCAAAGATGACACGGAAGTCAAAACCAGCAGCATCCCGTAGCCACGAGGACGCGACGGTGGAGAGTTTTCGCAAAGACCCGGCGTTTGCAGCCGAGTATTTGAACTCTGTCCTCGAAGACGGCGACCAAGAGGAGTTGATGCTCGTCCTACGTCGTATGGCGAAAGCTCTTGGCGGTGTGTCAAAACTCGCGAAGGAGGCAGAGTTGAACGTCAATACCCTCTACCGGACGCTTTCGCCGAAAGGTAATCCGGAGCTGAAGAGCCTGAGGGCTCTTTTACGGGCCATGGGAATGCAGCTTACGGTTCGCCCACTGCGGAAACGCGTGGCATGAATCAGGGATCTACCGGCACAAAGAGCAGTGGCCTTTGAGACGTTGGAGAACAGCCTCTTGACGCAACACCTTTGCCAAGTATGTATCTCACAACGAGGCGCAAAGAAAGCACACAAGTCCGACCATTTGGTCTTGACACATTAACCCTTTGCTGAGTAAGTAAGGGCCATCTATGGCACGCCGACCTGCTAAGAAAACCATCGAATCGCGTCTGGTGGGAGTAGAGCGGGGCATCAGATCACTCCAAGCGAACGACACTACGATTATCACGATTATAA
The DNA here is from genome assembly GCA_022545745.1 of Deltaproteobacteria bacterium. The sequence goes on from JACZQL010000186.1 coordinate 4,441, forward strand.
AGGATATGCAGGAAGGGTTCGCCCGCATGGAAAACCGCCTTGAGCAGGTTTACAACCACGTCGATGGATTTATGAAGCTTCACGAGACACTCGATATCGAGTTCCGGGTTATCAAAGAGTAGATGCGGCGCCTCGAGGAGCGTGTAGAGCACTTGGAAGCTATCGGAAGAAGCTAAACCCACTCTTTTCCCCCTTTTTAAGTTCCCTTTCTCCTCTTTCGGACATTTCCTGCTGTCCAACGAAGTTTCCATCGAGCGCAAGATCAAAGAGACCGTGATCGCGATCGAACTCAAACAGAACTACTCAGACGATCAGATCCTGGAGTGGTACCTCAACCCGATCTTCTACGGCGCAACCGCTTACGGTGCCGA
>JACZQL010000187.1 GCA_022545745.1 Deltaproteobacteria bacterium
TGAGGACCACCTCTGGTCCCACACCTGCAGGATCGCCTATGGTAATAGCCACAATGGGTTTGGCCATTTCACATTTCTTCTCGTACCGATCTGATCCAGTGGTCCCTAGCAGGCTGCTGAAAAAGACTCATATGCCAACAGCCTGCTGCAACCAGGCGTTTATGAAAGTAGCGATCGATCAGCCAGGAAAATTTTACCGCGCTAAGCAGAGTCACTCCAACGTACCGCCTAAGTACGCCTCCGCTGAGCCTGTCCTGAGCGAGGTCGAAGGATCGATTTTTCGCGCGCCGCTCGGCTGAGCTAGCGTCGAAGCCTCGCCTCTGAGATCTTTTTGACCAGCCTGCAAACAGCTTTTTTCAACAACCCTCTGGCGATTGACCGGGGATAATAGACTGGTTCAGAAAGGGTTTAGACCGTCCAGTACCTTGGAAAAGAAACCCTTGGATGTTTTGGAATCGTTGGGCTCTTGCGAAGCCTCGGGTCCCGTAGGCCCCTGGGTCTGAGCGGTCCCTTCAGCCGGTGCAGCCGGCTCGGATAGAATGACAAAGTCTTCGTCTAAATCACCCGCTGACTCGGTTTGAAAAATCGGCATACCGAAGATACTGACAGTCCTCTCATCAGACGGGAACTCCCCTTCCTCTACCTCCGCAGGGGTCGATTTGAAGATATAGGAAAAAGGATTCAGTTTACTTAATAAACTGCGTTCTTTAGGTTCCTTGCTGGATTCAGAGGCCATGAGAGCGTTCACCGTCCCCTCCTTCGTCTCCTCTGCACGAAACACCACTCCGGGCACCTTCACGTCCACCTGATGATTTTTCCTTAGATCCGTTTTAAGCCACTTTAGAAACTGTTCCTCTGAAACCTTGGCGTTGAGCTCGGCTTTGATTTTCCCTCCAACTTCGGAGAAGGGCTTCACGCTGCCACGGTCGCGGTCTTCGACCTTGAGGAGGTGAACCCCGAGACTCGTGCGGATCGGCTGACTGATATCCCCAGCAGACATGTTGAAGGCCACAGCGGCGAGCTCACTCATCAGACTGGGACGGTCCACCCAGCCGATTTCTCCTCCTTCGGAGGCCCCGGCACCCTGTGAGTATTTCCGTGCCAGTTGAGCAAAGGACTCTCCGGCAATGGCGAGTTTACGAATCTCCGAGGCCTTTGAAACCGCTGCCTTTTCTTCCTCGGGGGTTGGGTTGTTGGGGACTTGAATAAGGATATGGCGCAGGCGAACTCTATCCTTAGTCCGGAATTGGTTTTTGTTTGCTTGATAGTATCGCTTGATGTCTTCGGGGGTGACGCTTACTTTTGCTTTGACTTGCTGGCTGATCAACCGCTCTCTTTCCATCTCGGCGCGTACGGATTTCCGGTATCGCTCCATATCCATGCCATCCCGGTGGAGGACCATGGTCAATTGAGCATCTGTCAATTGGTTTTTTTCCTTAATCATTGCGATGAATCTGTCAATCTGTTCGTCGCCCACGATTATCCCCAGTCGCTTGACCTCAGCTGCAATGAGTTTATCCGTGATAAATTGTTCCAATATCACCAATGATTTTGCGTCTTGGCTCACCTTGGTGAACTCATGGGTAGGCAATTTGGCGCCTGTCTTGGTCTTCGCATATTGATCAAGGTCGGAAAGGGTATAAGGATCACCGTCAACAACCACAATGACCTGCTCAACAAGCATCGCCAGGAGGGGAGAGTGGGTTGGGGATAGGAGGATCCACAGGGCCATGGGAGCGAGAATGATTGCAAGTCTTGATCGTGATTGGCTAGTCAACCTGAGGCCCTCCATTCTCTAATTAGATAGCTAACATACCTGATGGAGCTCTTGCAACATGGCCATCACTTCTTGAATTATGTTGCCCCAACCCTTGCCAGAGGGGGCGAAGGACAAGCGCCTGTCCGGAGAGAGCCGATAGTGACCACCGTCCATATTGATTAGCTTCAGCAAGCGATCCACCTCCACGGGAGATTGGGGGTGAAAGAGGAGTGAAACCCTCCCTTGTTGGTAGCTGATCTGCTCAACGAGACACTCTTTCAGGGCTCGTCGGAGATCCATGACTTTAAAGAGGTTTTGCACCACTGGGGGAAAGGGTCCATAGCGATCCTGGAGTTCTTCCTGGATGGCCCCCAACTCCTGGCTGCTGCCCAGGCCGGCTAGCCGTTTATAGAAGAAGAGTCTTTGATTTGTGTTGGGGATATAGTTGTCTGGGAGAAAGGCTGGGATGCCTAACCGAATCTCCGGCTCGAGCCTGGGCACGACACTCTCCCCTTTGAGCCCCTTGACTGCCTCTTCCATCATCTGGGTATATAGCTCCATACCAACCGCGGCAATGTGACCGGATTGCTCCTGTCCCAGGAGGTTCCCTGCCCCGCGAATTTCAAGATCGTGAAGGGCCAGCTTAAAGCCCCCTCCCAGCTCGTCAATCTCTTGGAGTGCCATTAGTCTCTTTTGGGCATCGCGCGTAATGGTTCGTTCTCCTGGAATGAGGAGATAGGCGTATGCCCGTTGGACCGATCGTCCTACACGACCACGGAGTTGATAGAGCTGTGCCAACCCAAATCGATCTGCTCGGTTGATAAAAATGGTGTTGGCATTAGGGAAATCCATTCCCGATTCGATAATGGCGGAGCAGACTAAAAGTTGGGTGCGGTTCTCATAGAAATCGACCATGGCCTTTTTGAGCTCTTTGGCTGGCATCTGACCATGGGCCACGCCGGTCTTGACCTCCGGGATCAGATCCATGAGTTTTTGTGCCATTCGATAGATGGTCTCCACCCGGTTGTGGAGGAAGAAGGCTTGCCCCCCGCGGTTGATCTCCCGCAACACGGCATCCCGGATGACGCCCTCATCGTACTTCGTGATGTAGGTATGGATGGCAAGCCGGCCAGCAGGTGGGCTCTCGATGATGCTCAGGTCGCGGATGCCTATGAGGGACATATGAAGCGTACGTGGAATGGGAGTAGCCGTAAGGCTGATGACATCCACCAGTTGCCGCATCTTTTTTAGTCTTTCCTTATGGACGACTCCAAATCGATGCTCCTCGTCTACCACAATCAGCCCCAGGTCCTTAAATTGAACGCTTTTTTGGAGCAGGCGATGGGTAGCGATCACAATGTCAATGAGCCCCTTAGCTAAGCCCTGAAGCACTTGCTGACTGTCCTTGGAACTCAGGAAGCGGCTGAGGATCTCTATCCTAACCGGATATCCGTTGAAACGTTGACGGAAGGTTTGCAGGTGTTGTTCAGCCAAGATGGTGGTGGGGGCTAAGATCCCCACCTGTTTCCCGTTCATCACTGCGAGAAAGGCAGCCCTCAGGGCCACCTCGGTCTTTCCATAACCCACATCGCCGCATATCAGGCGATCCATGGGTTTCTTACTCTGCATATCGCTGAGGGCCTCCTCGATGGCGCGCTCCTGGTCCGGAGTCTCCTCAAATTCAAAGGAGGCCTCGAACTCACGGTAGAGCTGATCGGGTGGTGAATAGGAGTGTCCTTCATGGACCTCCCGCACCGCATAAACGGCCATGAGCTCTTTGGCCATGGCCAGAATGGACTTTTGGGTCTTTGCCTTAACCTTTTCCCAAGAGCTTCCGCCAAGACGATCCATGGAAGGTGGGGCCCCGTCGCCACCGATATATTTCTGGACGAGGTTAATCCGATGTATGGGCAAATAGAGACGATCTCCTCCCTGATACTCCAGGTGGAGGAACTCGCCTTCGACCCCTGCTACCTTGAGAAATTTGAGCCCACGATAGATTCCCACCCCGTGATCAAGATGGACCACGGCATTATCCTGCTTGAGTTCGCTCAGGCTGGTAATGAAATGACTCGGATGCGTCTTTTTCTTGATTCTTTGAGATCTCCTTTTGGTACCGAGGATTTCATCCACGGTGATCAGGATGAGCCGGTCCTCGGGTAAACGAAATCCCTGCGTTAGCTTTCCCACGAGAAGCGCACAAGACAGCCCTTCGCGAGCAAGCAACGTAGGGAATGGAATGTCAACAAGTGGGACCTCCACTTCATAGTGCGCCAAAAGACCCTGGATCCTGGTTGCTTCGCCCTCGTTGGGGGCGACGAAGAAGATCCTTTCCCCTTGCCACTTCTTAAGGTGGCTAATCAGAGGGACTAATGAGGTTTCTCTGCTCGGGTGTGCCGAGATTTCCTGGTGGAGGTCAGTATTGAGGTGGGATTTTAGCGTAAGCAAAGACTCGGTGGATTGCGCTGCGGGCCGAAGGACATCGAGTGGCTCGCAGTGAATTTGTGCGAAGGAGGCGAGACTCTCCCGCCAATCCTCCTTTCCCATATACAGCCTTTCCGTGGGGGGAGTGAGGCGACCCTCTTCTTTGGCTTTGGCGCCTCGTTCCCAAACCAGCTTGTCGAAGCGCTCCACCTCTTCCTCAAGTTGGGATGCTTGGTCGAGCCAAAGGAGGGTATTGGAAGGCAAATAAGCGAAAAGTGGGGAAAGCTTCTGGTAAAAATAGGGCGCGAGAAACTCCATCCCCATAAAGGGAGTTCCACTCCTCAACGATTCCAGGAGAGAGTTTTTCTCTTTGCGTTCCAAGTCCAATTCCTCAGCCCTTTCCTCAATTTCCCTGAGTAGCGCCTGAATATTGTGAGGCCGAAGAGAAAACTCCTTCATGGGCAATAGAATGAGCTCCTGGTGCTGCGATACGGACCTTTGGGTAGAGGGATCAAATTCCCGAATCGATTCCAAGTTGTCAGCAGCGAATTCTAGTCGTACTGGTCGAGTGTAGGCAGGCGGAAAGATATCTACTATCCCGCCACGAACACTG
>JACZQL010000188.1 GCA_022545745.1 Deltaproteobacteria bacterium
GCTGTTTGAGGCCGATATGGCTATTGGCCCGGTATAGGATTGCCAGCCGCTGATAGCTTGGCGAGCGGTAGGCGTCAACGCGGTCCAATAGGTCGAGTGCTGTCTGAAATTTCCCGTCGTGAAAGGCCTCCAGGGCCCTGGCGTAGGCTTGGGAAGCTAAACGGTTCTGATTGGACTGGTATTGTTGCCAGCCCCAAAGGCCGAGGGAAAGTACCACCACAAGGCCAAGGGCAACAAAGATTTGGGTCCGGTGTTCCTCGGAATAGCTGAAAACCCTGGATGTGAATGTAATAAACTGGTCAGGTTGCCGGATATCTTTACGAGTGATTCTTTTACGCGAGCGAACCATCCATTTAGTAGCGGCTTATCGTCGATTGTGGGTAGGAAATGCTCGAGAACAGTGATCGAAACAAACGGCCATTACGTCTTGTACTTGAAGTCGTCTGGCGACATTTTCTCCAAGGTCTCTGCCCATTTCTCCTTGGAGACGTTGGAAAAATCTGGTTCTTTGCCCTCTTCCGCCTGCTGGAGGATGCTGGAGGCCTCTAGGACGGCCTTGGCCACATAAATTGGGCTTTTGGTTCTGAGCGCTAGTGCAATGGCATCGCTGGGCCGCGAATCAAGGGTGATTTCCTTTCCCGAAATCTTGAGATTGATTAAGGCATAATAGGTGTTCTCTTTCAATTCTGTAATCTCAACGAATTCCACCGCCCCTCCCAATTCGGCCAGGGTATTCTTAAGTAGATCGTGAGTCATTGGACGGGCCATTTTGATTCCCTCCAACTCGGTCGCCATGGCCGTGGCTTCGAGCAGACCAATCCAGATAGGCAGGTTTAACTTGTTATCGGCATCCTTCAGGATAACGATGGGGGTCTTTGTTACCGGGTCTAATGTGAGGCCGCCAACCGACATCTGAATCGAATCATCCTTCTTCATCACACTGTCCTCCTTAGTGTAACTCGCCGATCAGTGAATTGGCAGAAGCCCCCGTTATCCGGACTTCAAGGGTCTTTCCCACCAGGTCCCTTGGTGCCTCCACATTGACCACTTTGTTAGTTCTCGTACGCCCCATCATTTGATCTCTGCTGAGTTTTGACTCACCTTCGAGCAGAATTTCCTCCACGCGTCCTATCAGTTGCCGGTTTTTCCTGAGCGATATTTCCTTCTGCAGAGCCTGTACGGTTTTAAGTCGGGACTTTTTTGTCTCCTCAGGTACGTCATCAGAATGAATTTTTGCCGCAACCGTTTGAGGCCTCGGTGAATATTTAAAAGCAAAAATCTCATCGTACTCCATTTTCTCTAGGATTTCCAGGGTTGTTTCAAACTCGTCCTCCGTTTCCCCCGGAAATCCCACAATGATATCAGTGCTGAGAGCCACTTCTGGACATCGATCCCGCAACCGGTGAATTCGATCCATATATTCCTTGCGACTGTACCCTCTACGCATTCTTTGGAGCACTGTATCAGACCCAGATTGAACAGGCAAATGAAGGTGTTCGCACAGTTTTCCCAGCACTGCATAAGCATCAATCAACTGAGGTGAGAGATCTTGAGGGTGGGATGTGGTGAAGCGAATTCGGTCCAATCCGTCGATTTCATTGATCTTGTGTAAGAGCTCTGCGAAGGTCAACTCCCTTTGACCGGTCTTGCCATAGGAATTCACATTTTGCCCCAGCAGCATGACCTCTCGAACTCCCTGGCCAGTCAGTTCGCGTACTTCATTTATTATGTTGTCGCTTGGCCTGCTGATTTCTCTCCCCCGTACGTGCGGGACAATGCAGAAGCTACACACCTTGTTGCATCCCTGCATGATCGTTACATAGGCCTTGGGCCCATGCACTTCGGGTCTACCGTGAAGATTTTCAAGGTATGTGAGGCTGCGGTAAAAGGCCACTTCCACTGGCCGGCTTGCCAAGTTTTGAACCTCACGAACCATCTGGCCGAGCTTATGAATGTTGTGAGTTCCAAAGACGAGATCCAGATAGGGGACACGACGTAAAAGCTCTTCACCCTCTTGTTGGGCAACACACCCTGCGACACCAATAATGAGCCCTTCACGCTGCTCCTTCAATTTGCGCCAACGCCCCAGGGCGCTGTAAACTTTTTGTTGCGCCTTATCCCTTACACTGCAGGTGTTTAGGATGATTAGGTCTGCCTCTTCGGCACGCTCTGTGGGCGTGTATCCCTGCTGCTTCATCACCTGCAGGATGCGGGCCGAGTCATGCTCGTTCATTTGGCAGCCGTAGGTCTTAGTGTAAATTTTCATGGGCAATTCAACCCAGTTCGAATAAGCGATTAGGAGATATAAAAATTAACATAAGGAACGTGGCGAAACAAATAGGGTGGTTATCCTTCAAATCCCTGGTTGCGTCAAGAGCTTCCATTCTATAAACATAGGCATTGGGTCCCTCAACTCAATCGGCTATTTAGGAGTCCGAAGGTGGCCGGCAATGCTCCAATAAATGCCTCAGTGATCATCCTTCTTCGTCCTGACGTGAAAGGGGGAATCGAGCTGTTAATGACCCGTTGCCCTCCAGGTGAATTCTCAGTTGAGAACTACACCTTCCCTTTGAGTCCAGTTAAAAAAGAAGACACCCTTGAAGGGATGCTGAACCGTTGCTGGGGGTTAACTCCACTGGAGGCTCGCAACACCCTTGGGAGTGAGTTAACCCCTCAGCTCTCACTGGGCCACTGGGTTGCGGCGATCCGAGGACTCTTTGAACAGATGGGGGTTCTTTTGTGCACCACTGAAGGGGGAAGGCCTCCGGAAAGGGTCAAGGGGTCATTCAGGGACAACCTCATCAAGAAACGGCGGTCGCTTATAGAAGGGTGCATGGATTTTCGAACCCTTTTGGAATCCGAAGGACTTCTCTGTGACACGAGATGTCTCAGCTATTTTACCCACTGGCTCACACCGGAAAATGCTTATCCGAACTATGATGCCCGTTATTACGTTGCCTCTCTGCCAACCGACCAGAAAGCTATTATGAGGTCCCGGAATCATTCAACTGGCCTATGGATAACCCCCGAGCGGGGAATGGATCTCTTCCAACAAGGTTCCCTTCCCATGGCTTTTTCCACCTTTGCCTCGGTGCGCAGCCTGGCGGATTTTGATTCTTGGGATCGTCTTGCATCCGAATATGGGCTTCATGCTTAATCTCACTTAAAAATAGTGCCGCCTCCCCTACCCCTGCTCGCAAATGTGCACCTCTATTAACCCCGATCCGACAAAAAAACTAAGATATGCGTAACCGGGGAGCTTCCTGCTATCTGCCTACTAGTTGCCCTTGGCGTCATGGCCTTCCGGCCCAGCTTCCACCCCGTAGAGCGCGAAAAATTTTATTGAAGTCATCTTGTGAACATTGAATTGTTAAGAAGCTAAATCAGTACACCTTCCTCTTCTAATGCCTTGATTTTGTCATCGCTGAGACCCAATAGTTTGCTCGCTACTTCGTAAGTGTGCTCGCCCATGAGCGGAGCCGGTCCCCTCACCTTTCCCGGGGTCTTTGACAGTCGTACGGGAATTCCTTCCGTCACCATCTCTCCGCCTTCAGGCTCGTTGAGTTTCACAAAGAATCCCCGCTCAGCGTACTGTGCATCTCGCTTGAATTGGTCTTCCACATCCTGGACCACGGCAGCGCAGATTCCAATCCCTTGCAGCTTTTCCATCACCTCGTAGGGATCCAATTGGCTGGTCCACGTCTGGACCCACCGGTCCAACTCTTCCCTGTGACGGATGCGCTCCAGGTGGGTAGTGAATTTCCCGTTGTGATCCAGTCCAGAGTCCTCCAGCAGGCGGGAGAAACGTTCCCATTCGTCTTGAGTGTAAACGGCGATGACGCACCATCGATCGTTGCCCTTACAGGGGTAAGCCCCATAGGGTGCTGCAACAAAACTTCGGTTTCCCTCCGGCTCCGGTTCTCGACCGTTCACAGAGTATTCCAGATACCTCGGTCCAAGCAGGGATGCCCCGATCTCGAGCTGGGCGTTGTCGATCCACTGACCGCGGCCGGTTTTTTTTCGATGCATCAGGGCGAGTACCACTGCGAAGGCCCCGGTGACCCCTCCCATGAAATCAGGATGCTGCGTTCTTGGTTCGGCAGTGGCGGTGGTCGCTCCCGGGCGATTCCAAAGGTAGGTGCTACCCATGATGTTCCCGAGATTCGGGCCCCAGGTCAGATCGGCTGCGTGCGGGCCTGTGCTGCCCAATCCCTTAACACGCACTAAAATACAGCGTGGGTTCAGTTCCTTAAGCTGAGGATAGTCAAGTCCCCACCTTTCTAGGACTCCCAGACCATAGTTTTCAATTAATACATCGGAGATCTTGACCAGTTCTTTCACGAGATCACGGCCCTTGTCCATCTTCATGTTGACCGTAAACGATTTCTTTCCCCTATGGAGTTTCGCAAAGTCCGGCTTCTTATTCCATTTCTTGGGGTCTTCACCCCTGTGACCATCACTCCGGGTACGGGTTTCAACACGGATGACCTCAGCCCCAAATTCACCCAGCACCCGTCCGCATGTGGGACCAGCCGCCCCCGTGGTCAGCTCCACAACCCGAATTCCCTCCAGTGGAAGTTCCTTCATAGCGAGATCTCCCGTTTTTCCGAACAATCTGTCAGATCACCCCGCCCGCCCTTAGTGCAACTACATCTTCTTTGGAAAAGCCTAACGCATCGCAAAAGATCTCTTCGTTGTGCTCACCGATCAACGGCGCGGTTCTAGTCACCTGGCCCGGGGTCTCGCTGAATCCGGGGACGGGGCCGAAGTGCAAATATTTACCGACCAAAGG